>QHWK01000429.1 GCA_003223775.1 Acidobacteriota bacterium | reverse complement strand
CCGGCCCGACGCGGACGTGGCGGCGTGGGCCGGCTCGCAGAAGTTCGCCGCGCTGACGCCGAGGACGATCACCTCCACGAAGCGTCTGCTGCGCGAGCTGCGCGCGATCCGCGAGCGCGGCTACGGCCTCGACGAAGAAGAGCGTGAGAAGGGCGTCTGCTGCGTCGCGGCGCCGGTGCGGAACCACAGCGGCCAGGTGGTGGCTGCGATCAGCGTGGCGGGCCCGAGCCAGCGGATGCCGCGCGTGCTTGCGGGCAGCGACGTGGCGGAGGCGGTCGTCGCCGCCGCCGCCGCGATTTCGAT
>QHWK01000428.1 GCA_003223775.1 Acidobacteriota bacterium | reverse complement strand
GGCGCAGCCGAGCGACGGACCGTAGCCCGGATAATTCAGGTGCACGACGTCCGGGCGCAGCCGCCGCAGCCGCGCGATCCAGCGCGCGACGCTCGCAGCGTAGAGCGGCAGCGCGCGGCGTGAGAACCAGCGGCTCGTGCCGACGATTGTGCGCGCGCCGCGGCGATCCGCCTCGCGCCGGAACGCCTCGGTCAGCGGACCGCAGATCGTGAAGCGCGCGCCGGTCAGCGCCGAGAGCTCCGCCAGATCGAGCACGTCGTTCGTCGCGCCGATGCGCAGATCCGCGCTGTTCACCTCGACGAGGACGTCGAGGCGCTTGTCGTCGACGGCGGCGCTCATGCTCGTGACTTCAGCGCGAAGCCGGCGCTGCTGGCGATCGGCTCGATCCAGCGGCATGCGGCGCGCCCGATGCGGCGCTTCCAGCGGAAGCGGCGCCACGGGCCCCACGACACGATCTCCGGCCATGCGGACACGGCGAGCGCGAGGAATCCGCGATCGTCCGGTTCATCACCGGCTCGAGGCCGGCGATCTCCGAGCGGATGCCGCGGTACTGATTGAAGTGGGTATCGAACGCGCGCTTCTGCGCCTCGATGCGGCGCGCCGGCGTGAAGCTCAGGCTCATGTTGATCGCGTGCAGCCTGCGGAACGCCTGCACCGCCTCGAGCGCGCACACGTCCGAGTGCGCCGCCATGCGCAGCCAGATCTCCGTGTCGCCGCTGTGCGGCAGCTCCGGCAGGTAGCCGCCGATGAGGCGATGCACGGTCGTTCGCACGATCGCCGTCGGCGCCTGGATCGACGTGTGGCCCAGCCGGCACGCGTGCTCGAGGAACTGCGCGTAGCCGACGATCGTGTACGGGCATCGGCGTCCGCCGTGCGGCAGATCGCGCGGCGGCGCGTGCCGAAACGTGATGTCGCGGCCGTAGGCGAGGCCGACGTTCGGGTGCGCATCCATCGCGCGCGTGGCGCGCGAGAGCGCGCCGGTCGTCAGCTGGTCGTCGGCCGACAGGATCATGCAGTAGTCGGCGGCAACGTCGGCGAGCGCTTCGTTATAGGTCGCGATGTGGCCGCGGTTCGTGTCGTGGCGCCGGTAGTCGACGCGCCGATCCTCCGCCGCCAGCCGCCGGCCGACGTCCTCGGTCGAATCGGTCGACGCGTCGTCCATGACGATCACGCGGACGTCCACATCCTCCTGATCGAGCACGCTGCGGACGCACGCGCGCAGCATGTCCCCGTAGTTGTAGCAAGGAACGATTACGTCGACTGAGCTCATCGTGTTGATCCCATCAGCGGCGGCGCCGAAGCAACGGCGCGGCCGCGGCGGCCGCGCATCCCGGGAAGCATCGAGTGGTCGAAGTGCGGCATGATCAGCGCCGGCACCGGCATCGCGCGGCGGATTTTCTTGAAGCGCGCCGAGTGCAGCGTTCGGACGAGGAGCACCTTCGCGGGAATCTTGTAAGCCGCGAGCCTGTCGCGGCAGAACAGCCGCATGCGCGTCTTGAACGACGCGAGGTCCTCCTCGCGCGAGAGCGTCACCGACGCCACTACCACCTGGCCGGTGAACGGGTTCGATTCACCGTGCACCGCGACGTCGTCGACGTTGTCGAGCGCGAGCAGCGGGTTCTCGACTTCCATCGGGAACACCTTGTTGCCGCCGACGTTGATCACCTCGGTGTGGCGGCCGATGATCCGAATCCAGTCGCCGTCCACTTCGACGAGGTCGCCGGTGTCGAAGAACCCTTCGGCGGCGAACGGGCTCGGCGCGTTCAGGTAGCCGAGCATCGCCGACCGGGCGCGGATGAACAGCCGGCCGTCGACGATCTTCGTCTCGAAGCGTCTGTTTCAGCCGGACCGACGGAAACGCCTGGTGCAGCGCGCGCAGGGTCGCCTCGTGCATCGGCTCGGTGCCATAGGTGATCAGCTTGAGCGACGACAGATCGAACCGGCGGTGGCCATCAGCCATCAGCAGCAGGCGCAGGAACGTCGGCGACGTCGGCAGCAGCTCCATGCCGTGCTGCGCGACGGCGCGGCACACGTCGCGCGGCATCCGCCCGTCGGCGACGACGACCATTCCGCCGTTGGCGAGCGTGTAGAACAGCGTATTGATGCCGCCGATGTGATCGAGCTGCAGGAAGACGAGCGTCCGGTAGCAATGGCGCCGCGTGAGGAACTTCTTGAGCAGCGCATCGAGGTCGTGCACGGCGGCCTTCTGCCGCCCGGTCGATCCCGAGGAGAAGAGCACGAGGCCGGGCACCTCGGCGCGGCGAAGGCGCGCGTAGAAGTCGTGCGACGCCGCGCAGCCGGTCCACGAGATCGCGTCGTCGCCGCCTGAAGGGCGAATCCGGTATTCCACTTCGCCGATCTCGAGGAACTTCTCGTGGTGGGCCGCCGACGCGTCCGAGAGCGGCATGATGACGTTGCGGAATCTCGCGGCCGCGAGGAACGCCGCGACGGTCTCGAAGCCGTACTCGCCCTCGATGCTCACGACGCGGCCGAAAATGGTGCGATCGCGCAGGCGTCCGCTCCAGTAGGCGACGCGGTCGACGAGCTCGCGGTACGTGTAGACGGTGTCGCCGACCGCGAGCGCCGGCGCGGCGCCGCCGCCGGCCATCCGATCGAGCACGCAATCGAGAATCACCCCGGACCTCCCCGATAGATGACCTGTCCGGTCACCATCCCGCTCTCGGGCCGCAGAAAGAACTCCACGACGGCGATCGATGAGCGCCTGGATCTTGGCCACCGGCACCGACGCCGTGAGCTTCGTGCGAATCGGACACGGCCCCACCGCATTGCATGTGACGCCGAAGGGCGCCACGTCGACCGGCGTCAGCGCGATCGCGTTCATGCTGCCGCTGCCCGCGTTGTTGACGAGGACGTCGAGCCGGTCGAAGCGGCGGTTCAGATCCCGGAACAGCGCCTCGGCCGCCGCGGTGTCGGTCACATCGACCGTGCAGTGCGTGTAGCGCTCGTGCGTGATCGACGAGCCGGTACGTCCGCAGCCGACGACTTCGTCGCCCGCCTCGAGGCAGTGCGCGGCGAGCGCCTCACCGCGACCCTTCCTCGTGCGCCAGGTTGGCGAGACGCATCGCCTGCAGAACGACTTCCCGCACCGCTTCCTCCGTGACGCCGCCGTTCCGAGCCGTCGCCGAGCGGAGGTCGTTCATGGCTTCGGGGCCCTTTTTCTATTCCGTGTGTCTCCCGATTGCATCTTCGAGCGACGCGACGACGCGCGATTGATCCGCTTCGCTCATCGCGTCGTACAGCGGCAGAATCAATCCGTCGGCGCTGATCGATTCGCCGACGCCGAGTCCGCCGTCGCGGCGCGGCGTGCGCCAGGCTTCCAGGCGATACGCCGGCTCCGTGTGCGCGCACATCACGCCGCGGCGCGTCGAGATGCCGTCGTCGAGCATCGTCTGCATGACGGCGCCGCGATCGCAGCCCGCGGGCACGCGGACGCAGAAGCTCTGCCAGTTGCTGCGCGCCCATTCGGGCTCCGCCGGCAGATGCAGACCCGGAATCGCCGCGAGCCGCGAGAGGTAGTTCTGCGCGAGCGCCCGCCGGCGCTCGACCATCGCCGGCAGCCGTTCGAGCTGCACGCGGCCGATCGCCGCCTGCAGGTCCGTCATCCGGTAGTTGAAGCCGAGCTCGGTGTACTCCTCGACGACGACCTTCTGCGACGTGTGCCGCGCGGCGTCGCTGACGCTCATCGAGTGCTGACGCCAGAGGCGGAACTGCCGATCGAACTCCGGGTTCGCCGTCGTCAGCATGCCGCCGTCGCCGGTGGTCATCACCTTGCGCGGGTGGAACGAGAAGCAGGCGATGTCGCCGTGCGGACGGCCGATCCGCTCCCAGCGGCCGTTCCAGAGGATCTCGCTGCCGGCGGCGCACGCGGCGTCCTCGATCACGGGAACGCCGTGCCTCCGCGCCTGCTCGACGATGGCGGCGAGGTCGCAGGGCATCCCGAGCTGATGGACGACGAGCAGCGCCCGCGTGCGCGGCGAGAGCGCCGAGGCGATCCGCGACGGATCGATGTTGTAGGTATCCGGATGCACGTCCACGAACACCGGCACGGCGCCGCAGTAGCGAATCGCGTTCGCGGTCGCGATGAACGAGTGGCTGACCGTGATCACCTCGTCGCCGGCGCGCACGCCGGCGGCGCGCAGCGCCAGGTGCAGCGCCGTCGTGCAGTTCGAGACGGCGCAGGCATGCGGCGCGCCGACGAACGCGGCGAACTCGCGCTCGAACGCCGCCACCTCGGGGCCCTGCGTGAGCCAGCCGGTGGACAGCGGACGGCGGACCGCTTCGAGCTCCGCGTCGCCGACGACGGGCTTCGCGATGGGAATCATCGTGCGCTCGATCGCGGGGACGCTCACGCCAGAACCTCGCTCTCCCGCTGCTGCCGCCACCACGCGACGAGCGATCGCAGGCCCTTCTCGAAGGGGACGATCGCCTCGAAGCCGAGCTCCTGCTGCGCGCGCCGCGTGCTCGCGAGCCGCCGCGGCACCGGGTTCACCTTGCGCGCCGGGGCGAACTCCACCTTGAGCGACGAGCCCATCACGCTCAGGAGCATGTCGGCGCACTCCTTGAGCGAAATCTCTTCGCCGGTTGCGACGTTGAACACTTCGTCGGTGACCGGCGCGCGCGCCGCGAGAATGTTCGCGCGCGCGATGTCCTCGACGTGGACGAAGTCCATCGTCTGCGTGCCGTCGCCGAAGATCACCGGCGCCCTGCCGGCCGTGATGTTCTCCATCCAGCGGATGAACACTTCCGTGTAGGCGCCGTGCACGTCCATGCGCGGGCCGTAGACGTTGAAGTAGCGGAGCGCGACGTAGTCGAGGCCGTACATGTCGTTGAAGCTGCGCAGCAGCCCCTCGTTGAACGCCTTCGCCGCGCCGTAGAGCGTGCGGTTGTTGTACGGGTGGTGCAGCTCGTCGGTCGGGAACTTGTCGGCCATCCCGTAGATCGACGCCGACGACGCCGCGACCACTTTCTTGACGTGCGCCTTCACGGCGGCCTGCAGCACGTTGAACGTGCCGGAGACGAGCACGTCCATCGCGAGCTCCGGCTCCTCGGCGCACTGCGTGATGCGGATCGCCGCCTGATGGAAGACGACGTCGATGCGGTCCATCACCGTGTCGAGGAGCGCGCGGTCGCGGATGTCGCCTTCGACGATCGTCACGCGCCCGCTCTTCATCGCGCCCGCGAGGTTCTCGCGGCGGCCGCGCACGAAGTTATCGAGCACGATGATCTCGACCGCCGCCTCGGCGACGAGACGATCGACGATATGCGACCCGATCAGGCCGGCGCCGCCGGTGACCAGCACGCGGGCGTTTCGGAAGTTCAGCGCGTCCATCCCAACACCGCCTCTCTCTTCTTCGCCGGGTCCTGCGCCGATTCGGGGTCGCGCCACCGGATGAACCGCGCCGGCACGCCCGCGACGATCGCGAACGGCGGCACATCGTGCGTCACCACCGCGCCGGCGCCGACGATGGCGCCGCGGCCGACGGTGACGCCGGGCAGCACGACGGCGTTGGTGCCGATGTCGGCCCACGCTTCGATCCGCACCGGCTTGATCGCCAGATCGGTCTGGATGATCGGCACGTCGATCGGCACGCCGCTGTGCGCCGATCCGAGCACCTTCGCGCCCGGGCCCCAGCCGACGTAGTCCTCGAGGACGAGGTCGCGCGCGTCGAAGTACGCCTGCGGCCCGATCCACACGTGGTTGCCGATCACGCAGGTGCCGTCGAAGCGCCCCTGCAGGTACGCCTGCGAGCCGATGAAGACGCCGTCGCCGATGTCGAACGTCTCGAGGTGCTTGAAGCCGACCGCGTCGCCGATCTGCAGCCGGCGGCCGACGCGGCGCGCCACCGCGCGCCAGATCACCGCGCGCATCGCGACGCTCACCGGATCGGCGCCGTTCGCGTAGCGCGTGTACTGATCGACGAGGGCGTCGCGCGTCAGCGTCGCGCGCAGCCACTCGGCGAGCGGCTCGACGAACGCGGGATCCGCCGACGCGCGGCGGAGCCCGTGAACCGATGCGACCACGCGCGCGCCTTCAGATGACATACGCCTCCTGCTTGACCGCGGCGGCGATGAGCTCGACGTCGGTCTGCGAGAGCTCCGGATACATCGGCAGCGACAGCACTTCGTTCGCGGCGCGCTCGGACTCGGGGAAGTCGCCCTGCTTGTAGCCGAGATCCGCGTAGGCAAGCTGCAGGTGCACGGGCACCGGATAGTGAATGCCGCTGGCGATGCCGTTCGACTGCAGCACGCGCTGCAGCGACGCGCGATCGCTCGTGCGCACCGCGTACACGTGATAGACGTGCCGCGCGTAGGGCGCGTCGAACGGCATCTCGACGCCGCTGTCGCGCAGGTGGCCGGCGTACTCCTTCGCGTGCTGCCGGCGCGCCTCGGTCCAGCGCTCGAGATGCCGCAGCTTGACGCGGAGGATGCTGCCCTGCAGCCCCTCCATCCGGTAGTTGAAGCCCTTGAGCACGTGGTGGTACTTCTTCTCCTGGCCCCAGTCGCGCAGCATGCGGACGGTGCGCGCGATCTCCGGATCGCTCGTGACGACCATGCCGCCCTCGCCGTACGCGCCGAGGTTCTTGCCCGGATAGAAGCTGTAGCAGGCGGCGTCGCCGAGCGAGCCGACCGGGCGCCCTCTGTAGGCGGCGCCGTGCGCCTGGCACGCGTCCTCGATCACTTTCACGCCGTGGCGCTTCGCGATGTCGAGAAGCGGATCCATATCGGCCGGCTGGCCGTACAGGTGCACCGGCACGATCGCTTTCGTGCGGCTGGTGATCGCGCGCTCGAGCTGCGCGGGATCCATCGTGAACGTCTTCGGATC
>QHWK01000065.1 GCA_003223775.1 Acidobacteriota bacterium | reverse complement strand
TGTCGAAATCGCTCGCGTGCGGGTCGTGGCAGTTCAGGCACTCACGATCGACCGCGACCGCCTCGTGCTGCACGCGCGCCGTGACGAGCTCCTTGCGCAGCGTCTTGTGGCACGCGAGGCACTGCTCGGCGCTGTCGTTGCGAATCTGGTACTTCGACGGCGACGCGTGCGGGTTGTGGCACGTCGCGCAGTCCTCTTTCACGGGCGCGTGCGTGAAGCGCTTCTCCGCGAGCCGCGCCTTCATGTCGACGTGGCACTTCTGGCAGAGATCCGACCCGAACACGCGCACCTGCGCCGGCTCGTCGCTGCCGTGCGGATCGTGGCAGGCGAGGCATTCGCCCGCGGCGACCGGTCCATGCACGAACTTGTCGTTCTTCTTCACCATCTGATGGCAGACCGTGCATTTCTTGTCGTCGAACGCGTGCGCGTCGCGCGTCTTCGGCACGTGGCAGCTGACGCAGTCGGCGAGCTTCGGGTGCACCGCCGCGTGCTTGGGCACCGCCGCATGGCAGCTCACGCACGCGCCGGCGGCTGCCGTCGCGGGCGGCGCCTGGCGCGCGGCCGCGGGCGCGCTCGGCGGCGCCGCCGGTTTCGCCGCGGCCGCCGGCGCCGGCGGCTGCTGCGCCGCGCGCGCCTGCACGACCGAGATCGCCGTCAGCGCGATCGCGATCGCCGCCGCCCACCTGTTCCAAATGTCGCCGGCGATCAGTCGCATCGCCGGCTTCCGACAACAGTCACAGAGAGTCCCTCTCGCCGGACGGGCTCGAGCCCGCCCGGTGGCATCAACCCGGAGTCGTGTGGGCGCGTTAGTTCTGCGATCCCGACTGCGTGGTGGTCGTCGTGCGCGCGACGCCCGGCGCCGCCGTCAGCACGACGTGGATGCTGATCTCGTCGCTCACGCCGACGCCGAGATACGTCGGCTCGGGGATCTGGAACGCGGAGATCTTGAGCGGGAAGCTCGCGTCGACCTTGTAGGTCCTGCCGTCCTGCTGGAGATCGGCGGTGCCGGCGATGTCGCGCTGCTGGCCGTGCAGCGTCAGCGTGCCCGAGAAGGTGGTCTTGCCCGAGAGCTTCTGGATCTTGATGTTCTCGAACTTCGCGACGGCGAAGTCGGCGCCCTTCTGGACCTCGAGGTAGTTATTGCGCAGATGACGATCGCGCAGCGAGATGCCGGTCTCGAGCTTCATCAGCTCGACGGCAAACGTCCCCTTGACCGCGCCGCCGTTGTCAGGCGTGACGCTCCCCGTCATGGCCGTCGTTTTTGCGTCGAAGCTGCCGCCGATCGTCAGCGGGCAGGTGACGGTCACTTCGGCGCTCGTCACGCGCAATGCTTCGTCGGCGTGTGCAGCGGCGGGCACGAGGATGGCGGCCATCGCGGCCGCGGCGAGCAGACAGTTTGGACAAACATTCTTCATCGCGTTGCCTCCTTGAAAGAGCACTTCGTGACCGAAGAGGGGCAACCGATGTGCCAGTGATGCGTGAGCGGCCCGCGCGCGAGCGGCGTAAGGTGAAGAAGACGCCGATGTTTCCAAGGATCGATCGCGATTAACAATCGTGCAATCGCGCGCGCGTTCAATGACGATCGACGTCCGCTCGTCGCGCGCCGCGCGGCGAATGTTCGTGGCTGCTCGACAGAATCGTACGTGCGCCCGCCGCACGCGCGATATTCATGAGACATTCTGCACACGACGCGGCGCGACACGAACGAACATCAGTGCCCTGTGGATCGTCGGCCACAAACATCAGGCCAACGAGGACAGCGATCGCGCTGCTTGAGCAAAATGAACTTCGATCCGCTTCCGCTCGTCTTCATCCCCACATGGCCATCATCGTCGGCGACGTCGTGTACGCGCTGCGCGTCATGCGCCGCCGCAAGGGCTTCTCCTTCGCGGTGCTGCTCTCGACGGCGCTCGGCGTGGGCGCGACCGCGTCGATCTTCAGCCTGATCGACGCGTTCCTGCTGCGGCCCCTGCCGGTGCCCGACACGTCGCGCGTCGTGCGCCTCGCGTCGCTCACCGAGGCCAGCCCGGTCGGCCGCTTCTCCTACGCGGAAATCGACGACATCGGGAACCAGGCGCAGTCGTTCGCCGGCCTCGCGACGTCGAAGAACGCCATCTTCGGCTTCGCGCGCGAGCGCGGCGAGCAGGCGCGCGTGACGATCGGCGTCCTGGTCAACGGCGAGTTCTTCTCGACGCTCGGCGTCGCGCCGGCGCTCGGCCGCGCCTTGACCGCAGACGACGATCGGAGGGCGGGGGAGCGCCCTGTCGTCGTCATCAGCCACGGCATGTGGCAGCGCGAGTTCGGCGGCCGCGCCGACCTCGTCGGGCAGACGCTCCGGCTGAACGCCTCGGAGTTCACGATCGTCGGCGTCGCGCCGGCGTCGTTCACCGGCTTGCAGCCGTTCCTCCAGCCGGCGCTCTACGTGCCGCACACGATGATTCGCGAGGCCACGGGCGCGAGCCGCGACGGGCTGACCAACCGCGCCGAACGCTCCGTGGACGTGTTCGCGCGGCTGAAGCCTGGCGTCGGGATCGAGCGCGCACGCGACGACATGCGCCGGGTCGCCGCCGAGATGGCGCGCGAGCATTCGGACGCGAACAGAGGCCGGAGCGCGATGGTCTTCTCCCAGGCCGGCTTCCGGATCGCGGAAGCGCCCGACAACCTCACGCTCTCATGGCTGTTCTTCGGCGTCGCGGCGCTCGTCCTGTCGATCGCGTGCATCAACGTCGCGAACCTGCTGCTGTCGACCGCGCCCGCGCGCCTCCGCGAGACGGCGGTGCGTCTGGCGATCGGCGCGAGCCGATTGCAGCTGCTCCGTCAGTTCCTGATCGAAAGCGCCGTGCTGTCGACGGCGGGCGCCGCCGCTGGCCTCGGCATCGCCGCCGGATGCGCGGCGTTCATCCGATCGATCACGATCGCGAGCGATCTGCCGCTCCAGCTCGACGCGCACGTCGACGCGCGCGTCGCTGTTTGCGCTCGCAGTCGGCCTGCTGTCCGGCCTCGTCTCGGGGCTGCTGCCGGCCATTCGCGCCACGCGCGCTGACGTCAACGCCGTGCCGAAGGCGAGCGAGACGCGCATGGCCGCGCCGCGGGGGTGGATGCGGCAGGCGCTCGTCGTCGCGCAGGTCGCCGTCGCGCTGGTGATGATGATCCTCTCGGGCCTGTTCCTCGAGAGCATCCGGGCCGCGCGGCGATCCGATCCCGGCTACCGCGTCGATCACATCCTGACGATGGGGTTCGATCCGCGCATCGCGCAGTACGATCTCGACGCGACGCGCGCGTTCTACCGGCGCCTGATCGGCCGCGTGGAGGCGCTGCCCGGCGTGCGCGCCGCGGCGCTCGGCCAGCACATCCCGCTCGGCGTGTCGAGCAGCGCCACCGAGATCGCGATTGCCGGCTACGACGCGAGCCCGAACCGCCGCACGATCTCGGTCGGCAGCTCGATCGCGGGCGAACGCTACTTCGACGTCCTGGGCATCCCGATCCTCCGCGGCCGCGCGTTCACGGCGCGGGACACGGCGTCGGCGCCGCCGGTGGCGATCGTCAACGACGCGATGGCGGCAAAGTACTGGCCGTCGCGCGAGGCGATCGGCTCGACGATCACGATCCAGTCGTCGCCGCCGGTGACCGCGCAGGTCGTCGGCGTCGCGCGCGTGTCGAAGACGCGCGACATCAGCGAGCCGCCGCAGCCGTTTCTCTATCTGCCGCTCGCGCAGCAGCGGCAGACGACGATGGTGCTGTTCGTCCACACCGACGCCGATCCGGCGGCGATGGCCGGCGCGGTGCGTGGCGAAGTACGCGCGCTCGATCCGAACCTGCCGATCTACGACGTACGGACGCTCGCGTCGCACTTCGAGCAGCAGGCGCTGCTCGGGGTGCGGCTCGTCGCGCAGGTCGTCACCGCCGTCGGCCTCGTCGGCCTCGGGTTGAGCGTGCTCGGGCTCTACGCCGTCGTGGCGTACGCGGTCAGCCAGCGCACGCGCGAGATCGGGATTCGGATGGCCGTCGGCGCGAGCGCCGGCCGCGTGCTCGGCATGGTGCTGCGCCAGGGGCTGACGCTCACCGCCATCGGGATCGGCATCGGGCTGCTGCTCACGCTGGCGCTGAGCACTGTGCTGCGCGAGCTCGTGGACGGCGTGAACCCGCGCGATCCGGCGATCTACGCGCTCGGCACCGCGGTGCTGCTGTCGATTGCGCTGGCCGCCACCTACGTCCCCGCGCGCCGCGCGTCGTCGATCGATCCGCAGGCCGCGCTGCGGGCTGAATGACTCACAGCCTCGCGTCCATCAGCACCGCGCGGATTCGGTCCACGAGGCGATCGCCCGGGCAGGGCTTGGTGAGGATGGCGGCGGCGCCGACGGCGACGGCGTGCTGCGACAGGTTGTGCTCGTCGGAGGCGGTGAGCAGGATCACCGGGATGTCGGCGGTCGCCGGATGGCTCTTGATCCGCGTGCACGTCTCCCAACCGTCCATGCCGGGCATGAGCACGTCGAGCACGATCGCCTGCGGCCGCTCGGCGATCGCCACCGCGACTCCCTCGCGCCCGCTGCTCGCGGTGCGCACCTGAAAGTGCGGCTCGAGCGCGATCTCGTAGAGGTCCCGTTCGGGCGCGTAGTCGTCGACGAGCAGCAGCCTCGGAAGCTCGGATGTTGGGCGCATGTTCGCTCCGCCGCCGCACACGGGCGGGACGCTCGGTGTTACGCGTTCACAGCCGGGGTGCACACTTCTGCGCACATCTGTCGGGAAACCGGACGCGTTGGGACGCGGTTATACCAGAAAGAGCACGAACGGTGCCGACGCGCGCCGCGCGGCGTGTTTTCGGTATCATCGCGCGTTGCACGACGGACGCGCCGCCCGCGCGGCCAGCAAGGAGAATGACGATGGCTGACGAGACCCACACGCAGGACGACCGCACGGCCGCGCCGCCCGAGCTCTCGAGGCGCGACTTCGTCGCACTGTCCGTCGCCGCCGGGATTGCCGCCGCGGCCGGCAGCGGCGCGCAGGCGGCGGGCGAGGTCGTCGAGACCGACGTCCAGGTGAAGACGCCGGACGGCGTCTGCGACGCGGCGTTCATCCATCCCGCGAGCGGCGCGCATCCGGCGGTGATCATCTGGCCCGACGCGTTCGGGCTGCGGCCGTCCATGCGCGACATCGGCAAGCGCATCGCCGCCGAAGGGTACTCGGTGCTCGTCCCGAACCCGTTCTACCGTGTCGCCAAGGCGCCGGTGATTGCCGATCCGTCGTCGTTCGACTTCCAGAACCAGGCGGACATGGCGAAGCTGCGGCCGCTGATGGGATCGATCGGCGCCGCCGGCGCGGCGGAGAAGGACGCGGCCGCGTTCGTCGCGTACCTCGACGCGCAGCCGCAGGTCGCCAGGCAGAAGAAGATCGGGACGCAGGGCTACTGCATGGGCGGGCCGCTCGTCGTCCGCTCGGCGGCGGCCGTGCCGGATCGCATCGGGGCGGGCGCCTCGTTCCACGGCGGCGGCCTCGTGACCAACGCGCCCGACAGCCCGCATCTGCTCGCGCCGAAGATCAAGGCGCGGATGTACTTTGGCGTCGCGTCGAACGACGACGAGCGTCAACCGGACGGGAAGGACAAGCTGCGCGAGGCGTTCGCCGCCGCGAAGGTGCCGGCGGAGATCGAGGTCTATCCGAGCCTGCACGGCTGGTGCGTGCCTGACATGCCGATGCAGAACGGCAAGCCGATTTACAACAAGCCTGACGCCGAGAAGGCGTGGGCGAAGCTGGTCGCGCTCTACAAGCGAGCTCTCGCGTAGGCGCCGGACCGTGTGAGATCCTGGATCCGATCCAGGATCCGATCCAGGATCCGATCCAGGATCAGATCCTGGATCTGATCCTGGATCGGATCGGGGCTAGCCGGGGGCTAGCCGTCGGTGATGTCTTCGAGGCATGCCTGAGCTTTCGATGTTATGGTTGTTCGTCGGCGCTTCGGTCGCCCTGCTGCTGACGCCGGGGCCGGCGGTGCTGTACATCGTCACGCGCAGCATCGATCAGGGACGCCTGGCGGGGCTCGTATCAGTGGTGGGAATCTGCACTGGGACGCTGTTCCACGTCGCCGCCGCCGCGCTCGGGCTCTCGGCGCTGCTGGTCTCGTCGGCCGTCGCGTTCAGCGTCGTGAAGTACCTCGGCGCGGCCTACGTGATCGCGCTCGGCATCCAGACGCTGCTGCGCCCTGACACGGCGCCGTCGACGATCGCGCTCGAGCCAGTCGGGCTCCGGCGCGTCTTCGCGCAGGGCGTAATCGTCAACCTGCTCAACCCGCACACCGCGCTCTTCTTCTTTGCGTTTCTGCCGCAGTTCGTGAACCCCTCGAAAGGGCGCGTGGGGCCGCAGATGGCCGGCCTCGGCCTGCTGTTCGTCGCCTTGTCGTTCACGACCGATTCGGCGTGGGCGCTCGCCGCCGGCACCGCCGGCCAGTTGCTGAAGCGCCATCCGCTCTTCGCCCGCGGACGGCGGTACGCGACCGGCGGCGCGCTGATCGGCCTCGGCGCCGCGACCGCCTTCGCCGGCGGACGGAAGTAATAAAGAATTAGGAATTTGGAATTGAGAATTCGTCGTCACACCGTTCTCTGGTCGTCACGAATTCTTAATTCTTAATTCTTTTAATTCTTAATTCCGCGCGTCAGTCACACCGTAGCGCGTCCATCGGATCGAGGCGCGCCGCGCCGCGTCCGAGGAGCGACGCGGCGGCGAGCCCCGCGCCGATGCCGGCGGCGGCGACGATCATGCCCTCCTTCACGATCAACCGCATCACGCCGCCGGGCCGCGCGCCGAGCGCCATCCGCAAACCGATTTCCCGCGTGCGCTGGTTCACCGAGTACGCGATCACGCCGTAGATGCCAATCGCGGCGATCAGCACCGCGACGGCCGCGAACGCGCCGAGCAGCGTTGCGCTCAGCCGCGGCTGCGCCGCGCTCGCCGACAGCCACTCGTCCATCGTCCGCACGGTCGCGAGCGGCAGCTCGCCGTCGATCTCGTGCACCTTCTGCCGCAGCGCCGGCAGCAGCGTCTCCGGCGGCACGTCCGCGCGCACGACGACGTCCATCAGCGGCCACGCGCGCGTCGACAGCGGGTAGTAGATCGCCGGCGACTCCTGGTTCAGCGTCGTGCTGCGCACGTCGCCTACGACGCCGACGATGGCGAAGGGGCGCGCGTCGGCGGCGCGGTGCAGGCTGCGCCCGATCGGATCCATGTCGCCAAAGAATTTCCGCGCGGTCGCCTGGCTGACGATCGCGACCGCCGGCGCCCCGGCGCCTTCCGCGTCGGAGAAGTCCCGTCCGCGCAGCAGCGGAATGCTCATCGTCTTGAAGTAGCCCGGGCTGACGATGCGCCAGTCGATCGGCACGGCAGCGTCGGCCGGGAGCGCGGACGGACCCGAGGCCTGCAGCGGCGACGTCGTGTAGTTGCCCTGGCCGAACGGGATGCCGCTCGAGACCGCGGCGCCGCGGACGCCCGGCGCGGCGCGAAGCGATTCGAGGAGCGCGCGATAGAAGCCCGGCGCCTTGTCGGTCAGCGGATAGCGGGACGTGGGCGGCGCGAGCTGAAAGGTGAGAAGCCCGCGCGGCTCGAACCCGAGCCGCACGCGCTGCAGGTTGAGGAAGCTCTCGAGGAGCAGCCCGGCGCCGACGAGCAGCAGCGTGGCGAGCGCGAGCTCCGCCGCGGCGAGCGCGCTGCGCACGCGCGCGCCGCTGCCGCCGCCCGCCGGCCGCGCGGTGTGCTTCAGCATGTCGTGGACGTCAGTCTTCGCCGTATAGCACGCGGGGGCGATGCCGAAGATCAGCCCGGCGAGGAGCGTGAGCCCCGCCGCGAACGACAGCACGACCGCGTCGACGCGTACCGCCGGCACCGGCAGCAGATTGGGCGGCAGCGACGCGTTGATCGCGCGAACCGCCCACACGGCGGCGACGATGCCGATCGCGCCGCCGATCGCGGAGAGCGCCACGCTCTCGACGAGCAGCTGCCGCAGCACGCGGCTCTGCGTCGCGCCCATCGCGACCCGCACGGCAATCTCCTTCTGCCGCGACGCCGACCGCGAGAGCAGCAGGTTCGCGATGTTCGCGCAGGCGATGAGCAGCACGAAGGCGACCGCGCCGAGCAGCACGAGCAGCCCCGTCTTCAGCTGCGCGCTGACGAAGGTGTCGAAAAAGGTGAGCAGGTGCACGCCCCAGTCGCGCATCTCTGGATACGCGGCCGCCACGGCCTGCGCGATCGTGTCGAACTCGGCCTGCGCCTGCTGAATCGTCACGCGCGGCTTCAGGCGGCCGGCGACGAAGATCACGTGGTTCAACCGGATCTCCTTCGACGGATCGATCGTGAGCGGCACGTAGACGTCGCCGCCCGAGATCAGGTTCAACGCCCGCGGCGCGACGCCGACGATCGTGACCGGCAGGCCGTTCAACGTCACCGCGCGGCCGACGACGGCCGGATCGCGGCCGAACCGGCGCGCCCACAGCCCTTCGCCGATCATCGCGACCGGCGGCGCGCCCGGCCGCTCCTCGTCCGGCGTGAACGCGCGGCCGGCGACCGGCGCGAGGCCGAGCAGCGGCATGAGCGAGGGGCTGACGCGATTGCCCGACAGCTGCTCGGGCTCGCCGAGGCCGCTCAGCGTGAAGCTCGAGAAGCCGATCGCGCTGAGCGCGTCGACGCTGCGCGCCCGCTCGCGCCACGAGAGCAAGTTGAGCACCGACGCGCCGAAGTTCGGCAGGCCGAGCGCGTCGTTCTTTTCGGCGACCTGGATCAGCCGACCCGGCTCGGCAAACGGCAGCGGCCGCAGCAGCACCGCGTTGACGACGCTGAAGAAGATCGCCGTGTTGGCGGCAATCGCCAGCGCGACGGTGCCCACGACGGCGGCGGTGAACATCGGCGCGCGGCGGATCAGGCGGACCGCGTAACGGACGTCGTTCAGCAGCACGTGCGCGTGCTCCTTCGGCGCCGTCCGCAGCAGATCGCGGAGGAGATCGATCCAGAGGCGCGCGCGCGGCTCGCGGGCGATGCGGTCGCGGACCATCTGCGCCATCTCGCGGCCGTACTCGTCGCGGAATTCGGCGGGGTAGAGGCGAAGCAGCGCGCGATAGAGGCGATGCATGGCGTCAGCTGTGTTTGACGGCGAGCGTCGTCGCGCGCGCCTGGCGCACGAGCTTCGCGAGACGGGCGATCTCGGCGCGCGCGGTCTTCCGGCCGCGGGGCGTGATCCGGTAGTAGCGCCGCCGCGCATCGTCGCGACCGGCGCCCTGCCGCTCGTCGAGCTCCTCGATCAGCCCGTCGTGGAGCATGCGCTTGAGGGAGCCGTAGAGCGTGCCGGGGCCGAGGCGCAGCGCGCCGTCGGTGCGCGCGGCGACCTCCTGCATGATCGCGTAGCCGTGGCTGTCGCCGTCGGCGAGCGCGATGAGGATGTGGAGAACGGCGGCGGGCAACGCCATCCGCGCGCAACTATATCACGTTCTGATATATCGACGACTGTTACAGTGGGCCGCCCGCTAAATGGTGTCAGGCACGTGCCTGGCACCGGGACACGGCGCGGTGCTCGTTTGCGAACGGTGTCCGATCGCGCGCGGCGCGGCTGGTGGCCAGGGGGCAGGGGTTCGCTGTCTTCGCGCGCCGCAGGCGGAGTACACTCTTCGCCGTCTCTTTCACGAAGGAGCTGCTCATGAAGTGTCGTTTCATCGCCGCGGCGGTCGCTGCCGGCCTCGCGCTGACCGTCGCCTCAACGCCCGCGCGCGCGCAGGACGTGATCTCGAAGGACGCCGCCGCCGAACTCAAAGCCTCGTTCATCAAGGATCTCGACGTGATGCGCGGCAAGTTCGTCGGCCTCGCCGAGGCGTTCCCGGCGGACAAGTACGCCTGGCGCCCGATGGAGGGCGTGCGATCGGTGGCCGAAGTGCTGATGCTCGCCGCGATGGAGGGCTATTCGTTCATTCCCAATTCGTTCGGCGGCAAGCCGGCGAACCTCGGAAGCCGCGAGGAAGCCGCGACGCTGCGCACGCTGTCGGACAAGGCGCAGGTCGTCGACCACGTGAAGAAGGGCTTCGATCACGCCAAGAAGGAGCTGGAGGCGCTCGATCCGTCGGCGATGACCGGCAAGCGCAAGGTGATGGGGATGGATATGTCGGCCTCGCAGGCGGCGCTCGGCGTCGGCGGCGATCTCCACGAGCACCTCGGCCAGCTGATCGCCTACGCGCGCACGAACCACATCGTGCCGCCGTGGAGCAAATAGACCGAATTGTGCAAGGCAGGAGGGCAGGAAGGCAGGAAGGACGAGGGCAGGAAGGACGAAGGGTTGAAAGGTGAAGGCCGGAAGGCTCCTTTCAACCTTCACCTTTCAACCTTCCACCCTTCCTGCCTTCGTCATTTCACCCTTTCGTCCTTCCTTCATTGAATTTCTGCCTTCCTGCCTTCCTCCCTTCCTGCCTTGCGAGTAATCTGCGATCTGATGCTGCCGAACAGCGATCAGATCCTGCGGGCGGTGATCGAGGCGACGCCCGACGCCATCTTCGTCAAGGACCTCCACGGCCGCTACGTGCTGGTCAACGCGGCGGCGGCGCGGTTCCTCGGGAAATCGCCGGAGGAGATCGTCGGCCGGCACGATCTCGAGCTCTACTCCGAGGAGACGGCGCGGCGCTTCATCGAAGACGACCGCAAGGTGCTCGCGACCGGGCAGGCGCATTCCTTCGAGGGCATCGCGACCGGCGAAGGCGACACGCGGCAGGCGTATCTCGTCACCAAAGGCGTGTACCGCGACCGCGAGGGGAAGATCCTCGGCCTCTTCGGCATCTCGCACGACATCACCGAGCTGCGCCACGCGCAGGAGACGCTCGAGCAGACGCGCGACGCGCTGTTCCGGTCGCAGAAGATGGAGGCGGTCGGCCAGCTCACGGGCGGCATCGCGCACGACTTCAACAACATCCTCGCGATCATCCTCGGCAACGTGGAACTGCTGCGCGCGTATCTGCCCAAGGACGAGTACGCCGACGAAATCATCGACGCCGTGCTCCGCGCGACGCTGCACGGCCGCGATCTCACGAGCCACCTGCTCGCCTTCTCGCGGCGCCGGCTGCTGAACCCGCACCCGGTGGACGTCAACGCGCTCGTCGCCGGCACGGTGCGGCTGCTCGGCCGCACGCTCGGCACCTCGATCCAGCTGACCACCGACACCTGCCCCGACCCGTGCGTCGCGTTCGTCGATCCCGGCGCGCTCGAGGCGGCCGTGCTGAACGTCGCGCTGAACGCGCGGGACGCGATGCCGCAGGGCGGCACGCTGGCGATCCACACGTCCACCGTCTCGCTCTCCGACGTGCACGGCATCGACAACGACCTGAAGCCCGGGCAGTTCGTCCAGCTTGCGCTCGGCGACACGGGATCGGGGATGCCGCCCGACGTCGCGGCGCGCGTCTTCGAGCCGTTCTTCACGACGAAATCCGGCGGGCGCGGCACCGGCCTCGGCCTCAGCATGGTGTACGGCTTCGCGAAGCAGTCGGGCGGCACGGTGACGATCGATTCGCAGGTGGGACGCGGCACCACGGTGACGCTGCTGCTGCCGACGGCCGGCGCGAGGACGCGGTCGGCGGCGGCCGGCGGCGACGCCGGCGTCTCGTCCGCGCCGCGGACCATTCTGCTCGTCGAGGACGAAGTCGATGTGCGCGCCACGGTACGCCGTCAGCTCGAGACGCTGGGCCACACGGTGCTCGCCGCCGACACGGCGGTGGATGCGCTGATGCTCGTGCAGGGGCCCACCGTGCCGGACCTGCTGCTCACCGACGTCGTGCTCGGCTCGGGGATGAACGGCATCGAGCTGGCGGCCGCCGTGCGCGCCGTGCGCCCGGATCTGCCGGTCGTCTTCATGTCGGGCTATACGGCGGTGAACGAGGCGCAGCAGAAGATTCGCGACACGGGCGCGCCGCTGCTCTCGAAGCCGTTCACGACGCCGCAGCTCGAGCGCGCGATCGCCGAGGTGTGCGCGGCCCGCTGAACTCCCAGGAGGCGACGCCGCTGTAGAGGTCGGCGTCGATGTAATTACGGCTTCTTGCTCTTGACCGCCGCTTCCTCCGCTTCCTTCTGCCTCGCGCCGCGCAGCATCCCTGGCAGCGAGTAATTCCCCTCGTGGCACGCGTACTCGTAGAT
>QHWK01000064.1 GCA_003223775.1 Acidobacteriota bacterium | reverse complement strand
TCGCCGCGTGGCTCGCGGTGACGAAGGCCGGCGCCGTCGCGGTGAACACGATGCCGCTTCTGCGCGAAGCGGAGCTGACGAAGATCGTCGACAAGGCAGAGATCGGCCTCGCGCTCTGCGACAACCGCATCGCCGACGAGCTCGTCGCGTGCGCCAAGAGCAGCCGTTTCCTCAAAGCGGTCGTGTCCTTCGACGGCACGTCGAACCACGACGCCGAGCTCGATCGCGTCGCGCTCAACAAGCCGGTGCGCTTCGACGCCGTTCGGACGGGGCGAGACGACGTCGCGCTGCTCGGGTTCACGTCCGGCACGACGGGCGAGCCGAAGGCGACGGCGCATTTCCACCGCGACCTGCTCGTCATCGCCGACGGCTACGCGCAAGAAGTGCTGCGCGTGACGCCGGACGACGTCTTCGTCGGCTCGCCGCCGCTCGCGTTCACGTTCGGTCTCGGCGGCCTCGCGATCTTTCCGCTGCGCTTCGGCGCCACCTCTACGCTCCTCGAGAACGCGTCGCCGGCGAACATGATCGGCATCATCGAGACGCACAAGGCGACGATCAGCTTCACGTCGCCGACGGCCTACCGCGCGATGATGGGCGCCGTCGACGAGGGCGCCGATCTGTCGTCGCTGCGGATGGCCGTGTCGGCGGGTGAGACGCTGCCGGCGCCGGTCTTCGAGGAGTGGACGAGGAAGACGGGCAAGCCGATCCTCGACGGCATCGGCTCCACCGAACTCCTGCACATCTTCATCACCAACCGCGTCGGCGACTGCAAGGCCGGCGCGACGGGCCGCCCCGTCACCGGCTACGACGCGCGCGTCGTCGACGACGACATGCGCGACGTGCCGGATGGAACAGCGGGCCATCTCGCGGTGCGCGGGCCGACCGGCTGCCGCTATCTCGCCGACGAGCGGCAGCGCAAATACGTGCAGGACGGATGGAACGTCACCGGCGACACCTACGTGATGGATGCCGACGGCTACTTCTGGTACCAGGCGCGCTCCGACGACATGATCATCTCGGCCGGCTACAACATCGCCGGGCCGGAAGTGGAGGCGGCGCTTCTGTCGCACCCCGACGTCGCCGAATGCGCCGTCGTCGGCGCGCCGGACGAGGAGCGCGGGCAGATCGTGCAGGCGCACGTGGTGCTGAAGGAGGGTGTCGCGCCCGACGAGGCGTGCGCGAAGCGGCTGCAGGATCACGTGAAGGCGAAGATTGCGCCGTACAAGTACCCGCGGTCGGTGGTGTTCGTCGGCGCGCTGCCGAAGACGCAGACGGGAAAGATCCAGCGCTTCCGGCTTCGGCCGCGCGGCTGATCCGATGGAGTTCCTCCATCCTCCGCACTGGATGCGGCCGTCGGGCTACTCGAACGGCGTCGCGGCCGAGGGGCGCCAGATATTCGTCGCGGGCCAGATCGCCTGGGACGCCGAGCGGCAGATCGTCAGCGACGACTTCGTCGCGCAGGTGGAGCAGGCGCTGCGGAACATCGTCCACGTGCTGGCCGAGGCCGGCGCGCGGCCGGAGGATCTCGTGCGGCTCACGTGGTACGTCGTCGACAAGCGCGAATACCTCGCGCGATCGAACGAGGTCGGCGAGGCCTACCGCCGTGTGATCGGCCGGCACTTTCCGGCGATGACGCTCGTGCAGGTCGCCGCGCTGGTCGACGATCGTGCGAAGGTGGAGATCGAGGCGACCGCCGTCGTCCCTGCGCGGCGCAATTAGGAATTTGGAATTTGGAATTTGGAATGCGTTGTCACGCTGTCAGGACCGTGTCGACGAATTCTTAATTCCAAATTCTGAATTCTTAATTCTCGCCGTTCGCGACTATAGCCGCGCGCGAATCGCCCACAAATCGGGAAAGAGCGGGCGGCCGACGGTTTCTCGCAGGTACGCGGCGCCGGCGGATCCACCGGTGCCCTGCCGCGTGCCGATCGTGCGCTCGACCATCTTCACGTGCCGGTAGCGCCACTCCTGGATCCCCTCGTCGAGATCGACGACGCGCTCGCAGAGTTCCGCGTTCTTCGGGTCGCTTCGGTAGATCTCGACGAGCAGCTGCTGGATCTCGGGCGACGGCTCGATCGCCGCCGTCGCGTCGCGCGCGAGGTGCGCGGGCGGCACGGCGTACTGCTCGCGCGACAGATAGCGGAGGAAGGCGTCCCACAGCGTCGGCGCGGCGTAGCGCCGCTCGAGGGCGGTGAACGCGCGGCTCCCCGCGGCGAAGCGCTGCAGGACGCGATCGGACTTCACGCCCAGCACGAACTCGATCTGCCGGAACTGGTCCGACTGAAAGCCGCTGGCCGCGTCGAGCCGCTCGCGGAAGCTGAGGAACTCGAGGGGCGTCATCGTCTCGAGGATGTCGAGCTGCGCGACCATCACCTTGAGGATCGTCAGGATCCGCTTCAGCGTGTGCTGCGACCGGTGCGGCTCGTCGGCCTCGAGCAGCTGCATCACGTGGTCGATCTCGTGGAGCAGCTCCTTGAACCAGAGCTCGTACACCTGGTGGATGATGATGAACAGCGTCTCGTCGTGCTCCGGCCCCGCCGACCGCGGCTGCTGCAGCGACAGCAGATCGTCGATCTTGAGATAGCTGCCGTAGGTGGCGGCGGGGTGCGTCTGGTCGGACATGTGCGCGTTGCTGTCAGCAGTATAAGCGCGGCGGTTTTGGAGGTAGATTTACGCCGTGCCTACCGCCATGCTGCTCGCCACGCTCGTCGCATCGAGCCTCCTCGCGCTCCTCCAGACGCCCGATCCCGGCCGGCAGGTCTTCGCGAGCCGCTGCGCGTCGTGCCACGGCACCGACGGCGGCGGCGGCGAGCTCGGTCCGGCGATTGCCGGCCGCATCCCGGCGCGGACCGACGAAGAGCTCGCCTCCGTCGTGCGCCGCGGCCTGCCGGGCGCCGGCATGCCGGCGTTCCCGAACGTCAGCGACGCGGAGATCGCGGATCTCGTCCGGCATCTCCGGACGCTGCGGCCGCGCAGCGGGACCGGCCCGATCCACACGACGATCACGCTGGCCGGCGGCGGCACGCTGAGCGGCCTCGTCGTCAATCAGAGCGCGGCCGATCTGCAGCTCGTCGGCGACGATCGCAGGATCCATCTTCTCAGGAAGAGCGGCGATCGCTACCGCGTCGTCACGTCGCAGGAGGACTGGCCCGGCTACAACGGCGCGACGCGCGGCTATCGCTCGAGCGCGCTCGCGCAGATCACGGCGCAGAACGTGTCGCGCCTCGTGCCGAAGTGGATCTTCAGCCTGTCCAACGCGCCGCGGCTGCAGGTGACGCCGGTCGTCGTCGGCGGGGTGATGTACGTGACGAGCGCGAACGAGTGCTACGCGCTCGACGCCGGCGCGGGGCGCGAGATCTGGCACTACCAGCGGCCGCGCACCAAGGGGCTCGTCGGCAACGCGGCCGGCGGCATCAATCGCGGCGTCGCGGTCGCCGGCGATCGCGTGTTCATGGTCACCGATCACGCGCACATCATCGCGCTCGACCGCTTCACCGGCGCGCTGCTGTGGGACACGGAGATGGCCGACTGGCATCAGAACTACAACGCCACCGGCGCGCCGCTCGCCTTCGGCAATCTGGTCGTCGCCGGCACGTCGGGCGGCGACGAAGGCGTGCGCGGCTTCATCGCGGCGTTCGACCAGCAGTCGGGGAAGGAAGCGTGGCGCTTCTGGACCGCGCCGGCGCCGGGCGAGCGCGCGGCGGAGACGTGGAAGGGCAAGGGCATCGCGCATCCCGGCGCCGCGGCGTGGCTGACCGGCACCTACGATCCGGAGCTCGACACGCTGTACTGGCCGACAGGGAATCCGTCGCCCGATCTGATCGGCGACGATCGTCCGGGCGACAATCTGTACTCGGACTCGATCGTCGCGCTCGACGCGAAGAGCGGGCGGCTGAAATGGCATTTCCAGTTCACGCCGCACGACGTCTGGGATTATGACGCGCAGGAGACGCCGGCGCTCATCGACGCGACGTGGCGCGGGCGTCCGCGGAAGCTGCTCGTGCAGGCGAACCGCAACGGCTTCTTCTACGTGCTCGATCGCACCGACGGCGCGTTCCTGCTCGGCACGCAGTACGCGAAGAACCTGACGTGGGCGAGCGGCCTCACGCCGGAAGGGCGTCCGAAGATCGTGCCCGGCCTGGAGCCGACCGTGGACGGCAAGCGCGTCTGCCCGTCGCTCGAGGGGGCGTCCAACTGGTACTCGACGTCGTTCGACCCGGCGCTCGGCTTGTACTTCGTGCAGACCAACGACAAGTGCGGCATCTTCACGCGCACCGACATGGAATGGAAAGCGGGCGCCGGCTACATGGGCGGCTCGTTCAAGCAGGCGCCGGGCGAGCCGGCCGAGCGCGTGCTGCGCGCGATCGACATCCAGACGGGCGCCGTCTCGTGGCAGCTGCCGCAGACCGGCACGGTCGATTCGTGGGGTGGCACGCTCAGCACCGCCGGCGGCATCGTGATCTTCGGCGAGGACAGCGGATCGCTGATGGCCGCCGACGCGAAGAGCGGCGCGCCGCTCTGGAGCTTCCAGACGAGCCAGATCTGGAAGGCGTCGCCGATGACCTACATGTTCGACAACGCGCAGTACATCGCCGTCGCGTCCGGCTCGAGCATCATCGCGTTCGGTCTGCACGGCGACTCGCGCTGAGCACCGTTCAGTGACGGCTCTTCACGAAGACACGAAATTCCACGAAGAGCATGAAATCTTTGTACAGAATTTTTTCGTGAGCTTCGTGTCTCTTCGTCTCTTCGTGATAACCCGTCACTCGGTGAAATGCGCCGGCCAGTCGGCGACGGTCTCGCGCAGGATCTCGACGATCGCGCGGCGGTCGGCGTCGGCGAGGCGCGCGTACTTCGGCGACGCGTCGCGGCCCGAGAGCACGTCCCACATGCGCGCGTAGATCGCGCGGCGCACGTCGATTGGCAGCGCGCGGAATGCCGGCGTGTCGATCATGTAGCTGCACGGATACCGCAGAAGACGCCGTTTCAGATCGAGCTGGCGCAGCGATCGTCCGCGGCTGTCGAACGGGCCCTGCGCCTCGAACGCCTGCGCGAATCCCGACGTCCCCTCGAGCGCCGCGGTCAGCGGCTGCTCGTCGACGAACAGCACGTAATCGACGAGCTCGCGTACGCCGTCCTGCAGCGGCGCGCTCGCAGGATCCAGGCGGTGCTCGTACGCCGCGATGCGCGACTCCCAGCCGATCCGCGTAATCAGGTTCGTCATGTGGCTCTGATGCTCGAACACCATCAGCGCCGCGATGTCGCTCAGCGTCGAGAGATAGCCGCGCCCGTCGAACGCGTCGATCGACGTCCGGTTCGACGCGCGATCGAACGCGATCGTCTCCGGCGTGTCGCCTTTCGCGAGGATCGCGTTGCCGAGATGCCGCAGCGCCCCGTGCGTGCCCGTCACGTACCAGCCGCCCCACCGCTTGGCGAACGGCGTGCGATCGTCGGCGTCGTAGCTGCCAAACTGCGACAGCGGGAACTGCACGCGCGGTTGCGGCTTCTGATCGATCGTGTAGAGGACGACGCCCTGCTGTGGATCGTGGACGGCGAGCTCGAGCAGCGGCGCGCCGCGGATGTAGCCGACCGTCGCCCTGTCGCTGAAGTAGATCGCGCGCGGGTTCTCCGGGCCCGTGTGCAGCCCCTGCACGCCCGTCTTCGACATCACGAGCATCTGCGACGCCGCCGGCACGTGGAGCGCCTCGAGCACCGATCGCAGGTAGCCGGTGTCGGCGTCGAACGTGATCCGCGCGTCGCCGGCATCGATCCGCTGCTTCAGCTCGGCGATCGGATCGGTCGTCGGCCGCGTGGCGTACTCGATCGCCGGATGCGCGAGCGCCTGCACGAGCGGGCGCTCCGTGAGCTGTCCCATCGCGACGGCGCCGGCGCCGAGCGACACGACGAGCGCCGCGATCGCCGCCATACGGCCGCGTGGCACGCATGTATGGTACGCCACGAGCCTCGCCAAACAGACAACGATCAACGCAGAACCGGCAGATGACTGATCTGTACAAGTTTGTTTCTGCGAGCTCCGCGAGCTCTGCGTCGATCGTCGTCCGCGCGAATTCGCGCGCCGCCGCGCGGACGGTACAGTAATCTTCGCGGTGCAACTATGCGCACGGCACCTTTCACGCTGGCGCTCGCCGCGTCGACGCTCGCCGCCGCCGCCCAGCAGCCCGCGCCGGTGCGGCTTCCGGCGCCGGAGCCCGCGCCGGCGGTGTACGCGCTCGACGATGCGCTGCTGCAGTGGCCGCTCTCCGCGAGCCTCCAGGCGTACGCCGACATCGACGGCCGCCGCCTCCACCGCTACGTCGTCGATCAGGCGGCTATCGCGCGCCGCTATCGCGACAACGGCCATCCGCAGTTCTGGGGCCGTATCACCGGCACGTCCGCCGACGCGGAATCGGCCGACTGGCTCGCCGCGCACTTCACGCGCATCGGGCTCGCGGACGTGCGCGTGCAGCCGATCGATCTGCCGCCGCAGTGGATGCCGCAGTCGTGGACGATCACGGCGTCCGCCGGATCGATCACGCTGCCGCTCGATCGATCGGCGCAGCCCGCGTATGGAAGCCCCGCCACGCCGCCCGGCGGCATCGACGCGGACGCCGTCTGGGTGGGCACCGGCAGCGACGCCGACTTCGCCGGGCGCGACGTGCGCGGCAAGGCGGTCTTCATGTTCAGCATGCCGCTGCCCGGATCGATGACCAACACGTCGACGGCGGAAGGCGGACCGAAGCGCGCGGAGGCGAGAGGCGCCGCCGCCGTGTTCGAGGTGATCGCGCTCCCCGGCAACATGCGGAACATGCTGTATCCCGCGCGCGTCGCGATTCCGGTGTTCGCGCTCGGGATGGAGGACGGCTACGCCGTCCGCGATCTGATCGGCCGCGCCGGCGATCGGCCGCCGCGCGTGCGCATCCGGCTCGACGTGCGTCAGGTGCCGAACGAAACATCGTCGCTCGTGTGGGGCACGCTGCCCGGCGCGACCGACGAGACGATCTACGTGATGGCGCACCGCGACGGCTGGTTCGACGCCGCCACCGACAACGCGTCCGGCGTCGCGACGATGATCGGCCTCGCCGAGCACTTCGCGAAGATTCCGCAGGCGCGGCGGCGGCGCACCATGATCTTCGTCGGGCTCGACGGCCACCACAACGACGCGGGCGTCGGCCGCTCGTGGATGGTCGCGCGAAAAGATGTGCTCTTCGCGAAGACCGCGCTCGCGATCAACGCCGAGCACACCTCGACGATCCAGACCTACTTCTACGGCGAGCGCATCAGACGCAGCAACACCTACACCGCGCAGCTGTGGTACGCGGGCGGGCCGACGCGGCCGAAGCTGCAGGACCTGGCGATCCGCGCGTTCCGCGAGTTCGGCGTCTCCACCTACGCCGAGCCGGAGCAGGCGCCGCCGCCGGGCGATCTCGGCCGGTTCTTTCGGTTCGTTCCAGGCGTCGACGCCGGCGATTTCAACATGTACTTCCACACCGACGGCGAGACGCCGGAGACGGTGCCGTGGACCGGGCTCGAGGCGTCCACGCGCGCGTACGCGAGGATCGTGGACGGCGTGAACGCGCTCGATCTGAAGGATCTGCAGCGGCCGCCGGAACCCGATCCGACACCGCGATGAGTCTCGTCACACCGATCGTGCAGCGCTGGATAGACGAAGGGCGGCGCGACCCCGACGCGTTCTGGGCGCGCGCCGCGCGCGAGGTGCCGTGGTTCCGCACCTGGGATCGCGTGTTCGAGTGGGATCCGCCGACGTTCCGCTGGTTCGCCGGCGCGCAGACGAACCTCGGCTACAACGCGGTCGATCGCCACGTTGCGGACGGACACGGCGGACGCGCCGCCCTCGTCTACGTCAACGAGCGCGGCGATCGCGTCGTCCAGACCTACGCGCAGCTGCTGCATGCGGTGAAGCGCGTGTCGGCGGCGCTGCGTGCGCTCGGCATCCGCAGAGGCGATCGCATCACCATCTACATGCCGCCCTGTCCCCAGTCGATCGCGCTGATGCTCGCCGCGGTCCGGATCGGCGCGATTCACTCGATCGTGTTCGCCGGCTTCGGCGCGCAGGCGCTCGGCGATCGCATTGCGGCGAGCGGCTCGCGCGCCGTTTTCGCCGCCGATGTCACCTACCGGAAAGGCAAGAACGTCCCGCTGCTGCCGATCGTCGAGGAGGCGCTCCGCCACGAAGGCGTATCGGTGGAGCGCGTCGTCGTGCTCGCGCGCGACGGGGCCGGGGCGGCCGCGCCGCCGAACGCGATCGCGTGGGACGAGTTTCTCCGCGGCGGCGACGGCGGCGACTCGAGCCACGCCGTGATGGACGCGAACGAGCCGGCATTCATCCTGGCAACATCGGGCACGACGGCGAAGCCGAAGCTCGCGATCCACACCCACGGCGGTTACCAGGTGCACGTCGTGAGCATGGGCCGGTGGTGCTTCGGCCTGAAGCGCGACGACGTGTGGTGGGCGACGTCGGACATCGGCTGGATCGTCGGCCACAGTTACATGGTCTACGCGCCGCTGCTCGTCGGATGCACCACGATTGCGTTCGAGGGCGCGCTCGACCATCCGCGGGCCGACTCCAACTGGCGCGCCGCGGTCGAGGAGTTCGGCGTCACCGGCATCTTCACGTCGCCAACCGCGGTGCGCTCGCTGATGCGCTACGGCAACGAGCCGCTCCTCTCGATCGATCATTCGCGGCTCGAACGCGTCGTGTGCGCCGGAGAAGTGCTCAACGCGCCGGCGTGGGACTGGCTGCAGAACACGATCCTCGGCGGGCGCGTGCCGGTGATCGATCACATGTGGCAGACCGAGACGAGCGGGCCCGTCTTCGGCAACCCGTACGGCATCGGCATGCTGCCGATCAAGCCGGGCTCGGCGGCGATTCCGCTGCCGGGCATCGACGCGGCGGTCGTGTCGCTCGACGGCACGCCGTGCGCGCCTGGCGAAAAGGGCATCATGGTGCTGAAGCGGCCGTTTCCCGGGCTGACGGCCGGCTTGTGGGGCGAGGACGGCTACGTCTGGTTCAGCGGCCGCGCCGACGAGATCATCAAGATCGCCGGCCACCGCATCGGCACGATCGAGGTCGAGAGCGCGTGCCTCAAACATCCCGCCGTCGCCGAATGCGGCGTCGTCGGCCGGCCCGACGAGGTGCGCGGCGAGGTGATCTCGGCGTTCGTGCTGTTGAAGCACGGGCACGCGGCGTCGCCGGATCTTCGGAAGGCGGTCATCGAGACGGTGCGCCACGAGCTCGGGCCGGTGGCCGTCATCGGCGAGCTGAATTTCGTCGGCATGCTGCCCAAGACGCGCAGCGGCAAAATCATGCGGCGCGTGCTGAAGGCGGTGATCCTCGACAAGGATCCCGGCGACATCACGACGATCGAGGACGAAGGATCGGTGGAGGAAGCGCGCCACGCGTGGCGTCAGATCAAAGCGGAGCTGAAGGCCGGCTGAGACGCTCGCGGGCTCGGCCGAGGAGGAACTATGTCGAGGAGACTGTTGTGGGCGCTGCCCGTGATCGCATCGTGCATCGCGATGTTCTCCGTCTCGGCGCAGGAGCGCGGCCGCGGCCGCGGCGCCACCGTGACGCTGCCCGACGGCGCAGGCCGGGAGATCGTGCAGGAAAAGTGCGCCGCCTGCCACGCGCTGAGCCTCATCACCAACTCCGGCTACTCGCGCGAGGAGTGGGTGAGCGTCTTCACGACGATGGTGGCGCTGCCGCCGGATCAGGCCTCGGCCGTCGGCGACTATCTCGCGAAGAATTTCCCCGAGAAGCCGCGGCCGAAGGCGGTGATCATCCCCGGCCCCGTGCAGGTGAACATCCGCGAGTGGCTCGTCCCGTCGCTCGGCTCTCGCCCGCACGATCCGCTCGCGACGCCCGACGGCATGATCTGGTGGACGGGCCAGTTCGCGAGCGTGATCGGCCGGCTCGATCCGAAGAGCGGGCAGATGAAGGAGTTCAAGACGAAGACGCCGGCGTCGGGCCCGCACGGCCTCACCGCCGACCGCGACGGCAACATCTGGTTCACCGGCAACTTCAAGGGCTACGTCGGCAAGCTGGATCCGAAGACCGGCGACGTCACCGAATATCCGACCAACGATCCCGCCGCGCGCGATCCGCACACGCCGATCTTCGACCAGAAGGGGACGCTCTGGTTCACGCTGCAGGGCGCGAACATGGTGGGCCGGCTCAACCCGAAGACGGGCGAGCTGAAGCTCGTCACGTCGCCGACGCCGCGGTCGAACCCGTACGGCATGGTGGTCAGCTCGAAGGGCGTGCCGTTTTTCTGCGAGTTCGGCGCGAACAAGATCGCGAGCGTCGATCCCGAGACGATGGCCATCAAGGAGTACACGCTGCCGGCGGCGGAGTCGCGCCCGCGCCGCATCGGCATCACGCGCGACGACGCGATCTGGTACGCCGACTACGGGCGCGGGTACCTCGGCCGCCTCGATCCGAAGAGCGGGCAGGTGAAGGAATGGCCGTCGCCCGG
>QHWK01000063.1 GCA_003223775.1 Acidobacteriota bacterium | reverse complement strand
CGGCCCCGGCATCATGGAGGCGGCGAACCGCGGCGCCCGCGAGGGCGGCGGCAAGACGATCGGCCTCAACATCCGCCTCCCGTTCGAGCAGGGCGCCAACCCGTACATCACCGAGGGGCTGCACTTCGAGTTCCACTACTTCTTCATGCGCAAGTTCTGGTTCGCGTACCTCGCCAAGGCGCTCGTGATCTTTCCCGGCGGCTTCGGCACGCTCGACGAGCTCTTCGAGATCCTCACGCTCGTGCAGACCGACAAGCTCTCGAAGCAGATCGGCGTCGTGCTCTACGGCCGCGAGTACTGGGATCAGGTGCTCACGCTGCAGCCGATGGTGGAGTGGGGCGCGATCGCCGATCACGACGTGGGCCTGCTCCGCTACGCCGACTCGCCGTCGGACGCGTTCGAGTACCTGCGCGGCCATCTGATCGCGCACCACCTCGAGCCGGCCACCGAGCAGGAAGCGGCGGCGCCGGGCATCGCCAAGACACGCGGGTGAGACGTGACACGAGAAGAGCGCCAGCAGTTGATCGATCAGTACACCGACGGCTACCGCGCCGTCTCCGAAGCGCTCATCGGCATCGACGACGAGCAGCTCAACGCGCGGCCGGCGCCGGGCAAATGGAGCGCGCGCGAGGTGGTGCACCATCTTGGCGACAGCGAGATGACGGCGGCGATCCGCCTGCGGCTGCTGCTGGCGCTGGACAACCCGCCGATCCAGGGGTACGACCAGGATCAGTTCGCGAAGCGGCTGTTCTACGATCGGCCGATCGCCGCGTCGCTCGAGGCGTTCAAGGCCGCGCGGATGGCGACGGCCGAGATCCTGAAGTGCATGACCGACGCCGACTGGCAGCGGCCCGGATCGCACACCGAGCACAAGGGCAACTACACGCCAGAGCGGTGGCTCGAAATCTACGGCCCGCACGCGCACCGGCACGCGGAGCAAATTACTGCGGCGAGAGGAACCGCGAAAAAGCGCAATTAATTCTTTAATTTCCGGGCGTCAGTACAGGAGAAACCGCTCGCGGATCTTCATGAAGCGAGCGACCGCCGGTTCCCATGAACGCGCAATCTCGCGCGCCGGCATGCCGGCTTCGATCTGCTCGCGCAGCTCCGACGATCCGGCGAGGCAGTCGATCGGCATCTTGTCGTACTCGTACTCGTAGGGCGGCGGCTTCCACGCGAACTCGTCGGGCGAGGCGGCGCGGAAAGCCTCGATCAGCGCGACGCCGCTCTCCACGGCACGGAACGTCCGCCGATCGAGCATGTGCACCTGGCAGCCGGCGCATCCCAGCTTCGCGTGCTTGTGGAACGTCGGCTCGAAGAGCGCCGGCCGGAAGAAGACGCCCGGCAGCCGGCGCGTGTTCATCCCTTCGGCGAACCGCTCGGCGATCACCCACGGCGCGCCGAGCAGCTCGAAGGGCCGCGTCGTGCCGCGGCCCTCGGACACGTTCGTCCCCTCGAACAGCACGCCGCCCGGGTACACCGTCGTCGTGTCGAACGTCGGGATGTTGGGCGACGAGATGATCCAGGTGCGCCCCGTGTCGTCCCAGTACATCTCGCGCCGCCACCCCTCCATCGCGACGATCTCGAGATCCGCGCCGATGCCGAAGTGCTCGTTGAAGAGGCGCGCGATCTCGCCGATCGTCATCCCGTGCCGCATCGGAATCGGATACATGCCGACGAACGACTCGAAGCCCGGCACGAGCACCATGCCCTCGACCTGCGCGCCGCCGATCGGGTTCGGCCGATCGCAGACGACGACGGGCAGACCGGCGCGCCTGGCGGCTTTGAGACAGTTCGCGAGTGTGTAGATGTAGGTGTAGATGCGGACGCCGACGTCCTGCAGATCGACGACGAGCACGTCGAGATCGCGCAGCATGTCGTCGGTCGGCTCGCGGACCTCGCTGTAGAGCGAGTAGACCGGCACGCGGCGCACCTCGTCGTGCGCATGCCGCGTCTCGATCATGTTGTCCTGCAGGTCGGAGCGGAAGCCGTGCTGCGGACCGAAAATCGCGCCGAGCCGCGCCGCGGGATGCGCGGCGATGCGGTCGGCGACGTGCTGCAGCGCGTGGTCCACCGACGCCGGGTTGCAGACGATGCCAACGCGCCGCCCGTCGAGGCGCTTGGAGGCCAGCAGGCGTTCGCTGCCGAGCACGACCGACATCCGCCCGAGCGCAACGGCCATCGGAGAATTATATGTGGAAGCGGACTTGCTTCCGGTCGGCACCCGTTGGTAGACTACGCGCCCTTGGTGGTCAGCCCCGCCTGCTTCGCCCGCGCTGAGAGCCGATCGAGCCTCAATCCTGACTCGCTCCCTTTCTGTGATTGTGCAGCCGACGTGCAGCAGCCACCTTGTTCGGTGACCGGTATTTAGCACGCGCGGCAGCGCTCTGGTGCGGAACGAGGAGTGAATGATGGGTCGAAGGCTCTACGTCGGAAATCTTCCCTACACGACCGGTGAAGCGGAGCTGCAGGAGCTGTTCAGCCGCGCGGGGACCGTCGAATCAGTGCGCGTGATGCGCGACGCCGCCACCGGCCGCGCGCGCGGCTTCGCGTTCGTCGAGATGGCGACCGACGAGGAAGCGCAGAAGGCGGCGAACGAGCTGAACCAGTACCAGATGGGCGGCCGCGCGCTCACCGTCAACGAGGCGCGCCCGAAGCCGGAGGGCGGCTTCGGCGGTGGCGGCGGGTACGGCGGCAACCGCGGCGGCGGCGGCGGCGGGCGTCGCGAGCCGCGCTGGTAACGCGATGAAAAACTGGTCGAAGGGCGACCGCGTCACGCAGGCTACCTACGGCGCCGGCACGCTCGTCGAGGTCAACGAGCACCACACGGTGATCGACTTCGACGAGCACGGCCGCCGGACGTTCGCGACGCGCCTCGTCGTGCTGCAGGCGACCAACGAGCCGGCGCCGCACAAGGCGCCCACGCGCAAGCGGGCGGTGAAAAAGAAGAAAGCCGAATCCTGAAGCAGTCCTCGAATCAGTCGGCAGTCGGCAGTACGATGCGGAACGTGCTGCCCTCGCTTCCACTCTCCTCCAGCTCCAGCGTCCCGCCGTGCGCTTCGGCGATCCACCGCGCGATCGGCAGGCCGAGGCCGGCGCCGGCGCCGCCGCGCGCCGCGTCGAGCTGCACGAACCGATCGAAGATGCGCGCGCGATCCGCGGCCGCAATCCCCTCGCCCTGATCCGTCACGCGCACGTACGCGCTGCGGCCGTTCGGCGAGACCTCGACCGCCACCGCGCTTCCCTCGCGCGTGTGGGCGACAGCATTTTGTAGCAGATTCAGAATCATGCGGCGGAGGAGGCTCTCGTCGCCGACGAAGGGGACGTCCACCGCTGCCGAGGCGCTGACGGTCACGCCGCGCTCGCGCGCCAGCACGTCGACGGTCCGCGTGCAGTCGGCGGCGATCTCGTTCAGGTACACGTGCTCGCGCCGCAGGGGATAGCCGCCCGCGTCGGCGCGCGCGAGCACGAGCATGTCGTCGACGAGCCGGCCGAGCCGGCGCGCTTCCGCGCCGACCGTCGCCAGCGCATCGCGGTACTCCGAAACGCCGCGATCGCGCGCGAGGATCACGTCCGCGGTGGACTGAATCACCGACACCGGCGTCCGCAGCTCATGTGACGCGTCGGCCATGAACTGACGCTGCGTCCTGAGCGTCTGCCGCAGCCGCGCGACGAGGCCGTTGAACGCGCGCGCGAGCTGCCCGAGCTCGTCGCCGCGATCGGTCGGCCCGAGATCTTCGATGCCGCCCGGCGCCAGCGCCTCCGCGCGCCTCGCCATCCCGGTGATCGGCCGCAGCCCGATCGACGCGAGCCACAGGCCGCCGGCGGCGGCGAGCAGGAGCGCGATCGGAATGCCGATCCACATCGCTTCCTCGGCTTCGCGCTGTTCGCGCAGCATTTCGTTCAGCGGCGCGGCGACGAGCAGATGAAACGTGCCCTGGCGCGTGGCCGTCGGCGCGACGTGCACGCGCCATCCGCCGGACCCGCCGGAGGCCGTCCAGACGCGCGGCGCGCTTCGCACCGAGCCCGCCGCATCCACCTGCAGGCCGCGCCAGTCGCTCGCCAGCACGGCGCCGCCCGCGTCGAGGATCGCGAGCGCGTGATCGGACGCCGCGATCGTCCGCGCCGCTTCGACCGCCGCGGCCGGCGGATCACGCGTTTCGGTGAGCTCGTCGCGCAGCACGTTGTCGAGCGTCGCCGCGAGCGCGTCGAGCTCGCGATCGACGCGGCGCATGCCGATCCGTCCCTGCTGCCAGACGACGACGGCGCCGAAGAGCGCCAGCACCAGGAGCAGCGCGAGCGAGTACCACAGCGTCAGCCGCGCCCGCAGCGACAGCGATCCGATGCCGCGCGCGCTCATCCGATCACCTGATACCCTTCGCCGCGCCGCGTGCGGATCGGCGGCTCGCCGCCCGCCTCCTCGATCTTACGGCGCAGCCGCTGGATGTACACATCGACGACGTTCGACAGCGGATCGGAATGCTCGTCCCAGACGTGCTCGGCGATCTCGGCGCGCGTGACGACGTCGCCGGCGCGGCGCACGAGGTACTCGAGCAGCGCGTACTCCTTCGCCGTGAGCGCGAGCTCGCGCGCGCCGACGCGCGCGCGGCGGGCGCGCGTGTCGAGCGTGAGCGCGCCGATCGTCACGCGCTCGGCCGCGATCGGCTGGCGCCCGCGCCGGACGATCGCGCGCAGCCGCGCGAGCAGCTCGCCGAAGTCGAACGGCTTGACGAGATAGTCGTCGGCGCCGCAGTCGAGCCCCTCGATGCGCGCGTCCACGGCGTCGCGCGCGGTGAGCATGAGGATCGGCACCGCGTTGCCCGATTCGCGGATCGTCCGGCACACGGCCATGCCGTCCTTGATCGGCAGCATGACGTCGAGGATCAGCGCGTCGTAGTCGGTCGCCGCCGCCTGGAAGATCGCCGCCTCGCCGTCGCTCGCCACGTCGACGGCGTAGGTCTGCTCGCGCAGCCCCCTGGCCAGGATTTCCGCGGCGCGCGGCTCGTCTTCGACCAGCAGCACGCGCATGCGATCACACGGCGACAGTCTCCGCGCGCCGCGCGGTGAAGAAGAACTGGATCGCCGGCGTGACGACGAGCGACAGCACCATCGAGATCAGGATGCCGCCGATCACCGCGATCGCGAGCGGCTGCAGCATCTGCGATCCCTGCCCGAGGCCGAGCGCGAGGGGAAGCATACCGGCCGCGGCCGCAATCGCGGTCATCACGATCGGCCGAAGCCGCCGGCGCCCCGCCTGCACGATCGCCTCCTCCGGCAGGAAGCCGATCGCGATGAACTTCTCGTTCGCGTCCAGCAGCAGGATGCCGTTCTTGGCGACGATGCCGATCACCATGATCAGCCCCATGAACGACGAGACGTTGAAGCTCGTGCGCGTGAGGAGCAGCGCGACGAAGACGCCCGACGTCGACAGCAGCGCCGACGAGAGAATGGCGACCGGCGCCGTGTACGAGCGGAACTCGAACAGCAGCACCAGGAAGATCAGCACGACCGCGAGCACGAGGACGACGGTGAGATCGCGGAACGACTTCTGCTGCTCCTTGAACGTGCCGCCGTACTCGACGCGGATCGACGGCGGCAGCTTCAGGTCCGCCACCGTCTGCTGCACCGCCGCGATGCCGGTGCCCAGGTCGACGCCCTCGAGCCGCGCGGTCACCTCGACGAGCCGCTGCAGGTTCTCGCGCCGCACTTCGGTCTGCCCCGGCAGCTCGTCGATCGTCGTCATCGATCCGAGCGTGGCCGTCGATCCCGCCGAGCTGACGAGCACCGTGTTGCTCATCGCCTCGAGCGAGGTGCGCGCCGACGCCGGGAAGCGGATGCGCAGCGGGTACGGCCGGTCGTTAATCAGCACCGGCGCCGCCGCGGGCTCGCCTTCGATGAGCGCGACGCCCACCGTACCGAGCTCTTCGGCCGTGAAGCCGACGCGATCCGCGGCGTCGGGGTTGACGGTGAACCGCACCGCCGGCCCGCTCGTCGTCTTCTCGATCCCGTCCTCGACGTCGACGATCGGCGTCTTGCCGCCGATCTTCACCTTCTGGAGCGCCTCGGCGACCTGCGGCGCCCACGTGCTCAGGAGCTCCGGATCCTGCGCGAACAGCTTCACCACGACGGGCTCCGGCGCGCCGGTGAGGTCGCCGATCATGTCCTGCAGCACCTGCTTGAACTCGACGTCGAGCCCCGGCTCCGATCCGGTCACCTTCGCGCGCACCTCGCTGATCACGTCGTCGCCGCCGCGCCGGCGCTTCGCTTTCAGCTTCACGGCGATGTCGCCGGTGTTCGGCTCGGTCACCGCGGCGAGCCCGAGCTCGAGCCCCGTGCGGCGCGACGTGCTCTCCACCTCGGGCGTCTCGCGCAGGATCTTCTCGATGTGGCCCATCACACGGCTTGTCTCCTGCAGCGAGCTGCCCGGCGGCATGACGTAGTCGACGACGAAACCGCCTTCGTCGAACGCCGGCAACAGTTCGCTGCCGAGAAACCGATAGCACGCGTACGACAGCACGACGAGGACGCCGCACAGCGCGGCGAGCGCGAACCGGTGGTGGAGCGATCGCCGCAGCACGCGCTCGTACCACACGAGGATGCGGCCGAACAGGCCGCCGGTCAGCGACGCTTCCTCGGCGGCCATCATGCGGCGCATCTGCGCCGCGCGCGGGTCGGTGTCGAATCCGCGCGGCAGCGGATGCGCGGCGTCGGCGTGGAGCGCGGCTGGCGCATGCGCACCCTGCCCGCGCCGCACGAGGCGGATGCTCAGGTTGCTCGTCCACACGAGCGCGAGGACGAGCGAGGTGAGGAGCGAGACGCTCATCGCGATCGCCAGCGCGCCGAAGAACGTGCCCGTCACGCCGGTGATCGTGATGAGCGGCAGGAAGACGACGATCGGCGTCAGGGTCGATCCGATCAGCGGAACGGTCAGCTCCTTGAGCGCGCTCGACGTCGCCTGCAGCGGACCCTCGCCGCCGTCGCGGTGCAGCACGATGTTCTCGACGACGACGATCTTGTCGTCGATTACGAGGCCGACCGCTGCCGCGAGCCCGCCGAGCGTCATCAGGTTGAAGCTCTGGCCGAGCATCTTCATCGCGATGAACGTCACGACCATCGTCACCGGGACGACGAGACCTGTCATGACGGCGGTGCCCCAGTCGCGCAGGAACAGCCAGATGATCAGGCCGGCGAGGAACAGCCCGACGACAATTGCATCGCGGACGCTCGCGATCGACTCCTTGACGATGTTCGACTGGTCGTAGAACGGGCGCATCTCGACGCCCGCGGGCAGCGACGGCTGGACGGCCGCCATCTCCTGGTGCACCTGGTCGGCGACCTGAACGGTGTTGCTGTCCGGCTGCCGGTTGACGCTGAGGAGCAGCGCCGGCTTGCCGTTGGCGCTGACGGCCGTGTACACCGGCTCGGTCGCGCGCGTCACCGCGCCGACGTCGCGCACGTGCACCGGCGTGTTGTTCACGTGCTTGATGACGACGTTGCCGACGTCCTCGACGCTGTGCAGCTGGGCGTCGACGAGGCCCAGGAACAGCTGGTGGTTGCGATTGAGGAGTCCCGGCGAGTCGACGACGTTGGTGCGGTTCACGGCGGCGACGATGTCGGCAATCGAGGTCTTCGCGCGCAGCATCTGCGCGGGATCGACGACGACGTGGAACTCGGGCCGCTGCCCGCCTTGGATCAGCACGCTCGCGACGCCGGGCAGGCGGTTGAGGCGCGGCTTGATGTCGTAGGTGGCGAGCTCCCAGAGATCGGTCTGCGGCACCTTCTCCGACGTCAGGCTGTAGCCGATGATCGGAAAGCTCGCGAAGTCGAGGCGATGCGTCTGGATCTGCGCCGTGGCCGGCAGCGCACGCTGCACGCGCGACACCGCCGCATCGACGAGCTGCAGCGTCTCCAGCATGTCGACCGTCCAGTTGAAGAAGAGATCGATCTCGGCCGATCCGCGGCTCGTCACCGAGCGCACGTCCTCGAGGCCCGGCACGGTGCGCACCGCCTCCTCGATCGGCCGCGTGATCGAGACCTCCATCTGCTCGATCGGCGTCACGCCGTTGTCGACGCCGATGATGATGCGCGGAAAATTCGTCGTCGGAAACACGGCCACCGGCAGCGTCAGCGCCTCGTAGATGCCGATCACCGCCAGGATGCAAATCAGGAAGATGATCGACGTCGAGTGGCGGGCGAACCAGTAGCGTTCGGGGCGTTCGTCGGGCGGCGCAGCCATCACGTTTCTTCGGGCTCTTCCTCTTCCTTCGCCGGGGCGATCTGCACCTTGACCTTCGAGAGCACGTCGGGCTCGAGCTTGAACAGCTCGAACGCGCCGGTCGTCGCGACGCGCTGGCCGCTCTCGAGGCCGTCGGTCACCTGCGCCTTGCCCGAGTCGCGGATGCCGACGGCGATCTTGCGGCGGTGCGGCTTGTCGTCCTTGTCGATCACGATCGCGAAGGTCGCGCCGGACGGGCTCGTGAGGACTGCGGTCTGCGGCACGACGAGCGCGTTCCCCACCGTGCGCGCGATCATCTCGACGCGCAGGCTCGTGCCGGGCCTGAGCGCGCCGTCCTTGTTGTCGGCCTGCACCCACACTTCGACGGTGGTGTTCGCGGCGTCGAGCGCCGGGCTGATCTGCGTGACCTTGCCGGGAATCGGCGCGCCGCCCACCCCGATCACGTTCGCGTCGGCGCCGACCTTCAGCTCCGCCGCCTCCGCCGGGGACACGTGCGTACGCGCGATCACCTGCGACAGATCCATCACCGTGACGATCGGCTGGCCGCTCGCGGGCATTTCGCCCGCGTAGAGCGGCAGATCGGTGACGACGCCGTCGATCGGGCTGGTGATGCGCGAGTAGCCGAACTGCGCCTGCGCCGATTCGAGGCGTCCTCTCGCGGCGTCCCGCTGCGCGGCGGCGGCCTTCAGCTCCTGATCGCGCGCGAACCCCTGCAGATCCTCGAGGCGCTTGCGCGACGTCTCGTACTGCGTGCGCGCCTGGCTCAGATTCGCGCGCGCGTCGTTGACTTCTTTTTCCGCGATCGCGCCTTCCTGCAGCAGCCGCTGGCGGTTGTCGTAGATCGCCTGCTGCGCGTCGAGCGCGTCCTTCGCCGCGCGCGTCTCGAGCTCCGCCTTCTGGAGCTCCTGCGGCACCGTCGCCCGCGCGGCGGTCTCGTAGTTCGCCTGCGCCTGGTCGAACGACGCGCGGCTCTCGTCGGTGGCGCCGGCGAGGTCGCGGTTCTCGAGCTCGAGCAGCAGCTGGCCGGCGCGCACGCGCGCGCCGCGCTGGACGTACGCCTTGCGGATCGGCGCGGCGATCTTCGGGACGATCGCCGCCTGCTGGCGCGGATAGATCAGGGCTTCGGCGCGAATCGTCCGCTGGATCTGCGAGAGGAGTACGGGGGCGACGTCCACCGTCACGACCGGCGTCGATTCCTGCTCGCTCTTGCGGCCGCATGCCGTGAGCGACGCGCACGCAAGGGCGACGATCAGGCCATCGAAAATTCGTCGGCGCATGCTTGCTCCGTGTGCGCTGTTCGTCGTAGGGCGAGGCTTTCAGCCTCGCCGCGGCGGCCCTGAAAGGACCGCCCTACATCGTTCTTGAAACGCCGCTC
>QHWK01000899.1 GCA_003223775.1 Acidobacteriota bacterium | reverse complement strand
GCGCTCGGTCGCTCGCGCGGCGGCGCACGAGCGGATCAGTGGAAGCGAACGTTCCGCCGGGCGGAGACCTATCGTCGGGCGCGATGCGCGTCGCCGTGCTGGGCCTCGGTGCGATCGGGACCCTCGTCACCCGAACGCTCGATGGCCGGGTGGCGGTCACCCGCATCGATCGAACGAAGGCGCCGCTCGAGCGCGTCGACCAGCCGGTCGACGTCGCGATCGTCACGACGAAGTCCCAGGGCACCGCCTGGGCCGCCGAGACCGCCCGCCGCGTCCTGGCCAAGGACGGCTCCGTGCTCACGATCCAGAACGGCCTCGGGCACCGCGAGCGGCTGGCGGCCAGCCTCGGCGACGATCGGGTCGCGGTAGGCGTCATCTACGTCGGCGCGGCGCTCGAGGGGGAGCGGCTCACGACGACGGGCCCAGGGCGCGTCGAGCTGGGTCGCGCGGCGCATGTGGACGAGCTCGCCTCCGCCCTCGAGGCGGGCGGGATGAGCGCCACGGTCGTCGACGATCCGTGGCCGTCCGTCTGGCGCAAGCTCGTCGGCAACGCCGCCGTGAATCCGGTGAGCGCCCTCATCGGAGTCACGAACGGCGAGCTCCGGGAGCACCCCGCGTCGCGCATCGTCGACGCCGCGGCGCGCGAGACCGCGCGCGTCGCGAGCGCCGAAGGCGTGGCGATCGGCGACGACGAGGCGATCGGACTGTGGCATGCGATGGCCGATGCCACCGCAGCGAACCGGTCGTCGATGCTCCAGGACGTGCGCACCGGCCGGCCGACCGAGATCGACTGGATCAACGGCGAGGTCGTGCGCCGCGGCCGGCAGCACCGTATCCCGACGCCGGTGAACGAGGCGCTGCTCGAGCTCATCGAGGTGCTGGAGGCATACCCCTAGGGGTTCGCGACCAGATCGGCGATGACCTTCGCGTCGTCGAACGTCCGGCCCGGGCGCGCATCGACGCCATCGATGCGTCCGCTGCGGAACGACCTGAAGATCGCCGCCTGGATCGCGTCGTGCGCGGCGGGCAGGCCGACGTGCTGGAGCAGGAGGGCGAGCGCGCCGACCGCGCCGATCGGGCTCGCCGCACGCTGGCCGGTGTACTTCGGTGCCGATCCATGGATCGGCTCGGTGGTCACAATCACGCTGAACCGCTCGGGCTTCTGCACGAGCCACATGCAGGCCGCATCGACGTACATCGCGTCCTGCTCCACGTCCGGGAACTCCTGCCCGACGGACTCGAGGACCTCGCGCCAGAGCTGCTGTATCGGCACCGCGTTCGCCTTGTCGACGAGGGTGACCTTCTTGCGATCGAGGCGCCGAGCGCGCTCGAAGGCGTAGCGCGTGATCCGTTCGATCCCGCGCCGGGTGAAGACCATGTCCACGGACACGCGCTCCTCGGGCGTGCCCTGGCCCGTCCGGGTGCCCTCGCGGCCGTAGACGTCCTCGGTGTTCTCGCGCAGGACGAGGACGTTGATGTCCTTCTCCGTCTTGTCCTTCAGCGGGGTGAGCCGCGAGTCGTACAGGATGAGCGGCCGGAGGTTCACGTAGAGGTCGAGGCCCCGGCGGAACCCGAAGATGATGTCCGCCTCGAGCATCCCTCGCGGGACGCTCGGGTGACCGACCGCACCGAGCAGGACCGCGTCGAGCTTCCGCATCGGCTCGAGTGCCGCGGCGTCGAAGCGCCGGCCGTCGCGCAGGAACTGCTCGCCGGACCAATCGAACAGCGTCCGTTCGGTCGCGAAGCCGAAACGCGCTTCACACGCGTCGAGCACCAGGAGCGCCGACTCAACGACCTCGGGCCCGATCCCGTCGCCCCCCAGGATCCCGAGCTTCACCGCGCCCGCACGCGCGCTCACCGCCGGGCAGCGGCCTTCTTCTCGGCGAGCGAGCGGACGATGTCGTCCGCCTCGATCCCGAGCTCGGTCGCGACGATGAGGAGCGCGTACACGACGTCGGTGAACTCGGAGAGCGCGCGCTCCGGCGACTCGGCGACGGTCGCCAGCGCGAGCTCGAGGGCCTCCTCGCCGACCTTCTGGGCGATCGCGCCGCGGCCCTTCCGGAAGAGGTCGGCGCTGTACGAACGCTCGGGAAGCGTCCGCTTGC
>QHWK01000898.1 GCA_003223775.1 Acidobacteriota bacterium | reverse complement strand
GCTGAAGGCCTTCGAGGACAAGGCCCTGTCCGCACAGGAGCGCGCGCTCGCCCGGGAGAAATCTCTGTACGACGCGCTGTTGCGCGATCTCGCGGCGGCGATTCCGGCGCTCCAGCGGGCGGCGCAGGCGCTCGCAATGCTCGACGTGCTGGCCATGCACGCCGCGCAAGCGGAGGCGCTCAGCTGGGCGCGCCCCAGCTTCGTAGCGGCGCCGGGATTCGCGATCCGCAGCGGACGACATCCCATCGTCGAGAAAGAAGTCGAGCATTTCATCCCCAACGATTTGACGCTCGATCCGGCGCGGCGACTGCTGGTCGTCACCGGGCCGAACATGGGCGGCAAATCGACGTACATGCGCCAGGCGGCGGTCATCGCTCTGCTCGCGTGCTGCGGGCTATTCGTGCCGGCGCGAAGCGCCGAGATCGGCCCGCTCGATGCGATCTATACGCGCGTGGGCGCGGCCGACGATCTTGCTGGCGGCCGCTCGACATTCATGGTCGAGATGACCGAAGCCGCGTACATCCTGCATCGCGCGACGCCCGAGAGCCTGGTCGTGATCGACGAGATCGGCCGCGGCACGTCGACCTTCGACGGCCTCGCGCTCGCGTGGGCGATCGCGCGCGCGCTCGCGCTGGACAATCACAGCCTGACGCTGTTCGCAACGCATTACTTCGAGCTGACCGCGCTGCCCTCAGAGCTGGAGGGCTGCGCCAATGTCCACTTCGACGCGGTCGAGCACAAGGACGGCATCGTGTTTCTGCACGAGGTCGCCGAGGGGCCGGCCAACCGAAGCTACGGTTTGCAGGTCGCCAAGCTCGCCGGCGTTCCCGCCGATGCGATCCGCCAGGCGCGAGCGTATCTCGCGCGCCTCGATCGGTTCAGCACGCGACGCGATGCGCATGGAGACTTGTTTGCGCCTACCGGCGTGGCGGACCCGCCCTCGCAAAAAATTAGGTTCTTCGCCGAATTGACGATCGGCGTCGTATTTTGCGGCGAACGCCTGTCCGGCGCGCGAGGGCCGCAAACGCCGACCTGCGGGTACCCGGCGTCTGCAGTCGCGAACCCAACGTCTCCTTTGCCGCGCCACCCGCGAAGGCCGGCGCGGCCCACGCGCGCCCGCCAAGCATTCGCCGCTTCTCGCAATGGCCCGCGCAGTAGCTTTCCCGTCAGTGGTGCGCGCCGGGGCCGTGCACGTGGCCGTGCTCGAGCTCGTCCGGCGTCGCCGCGCGCACATCGAGGACGGTGCAATCGAAGCGCAGCCGCTGGCCGGCCAGCGGGTGGTTGCCGTCGACGACGACCCGGCCTTCGGCGATGTCGGTCACGGTGAACACGCGGACTTCTTCGTCGTTCTCGCCGGAGGTGTCCTCGAACTGCATGCCGACCTTGACGTCCGCGGGGAAGCGATCCTGCGCTTCGACACGGACGAGCTCGGCGTCGTATTCGCCAAATGCGTCCTCGGGTTCGAGGGCCACCGAGCACGAGTCGCCAGCCCGCTTTTCGGTGAGCGCGTCTTCGATCTTCGGAAAGATGCCGTGATGATCGCCGTGGAGGTAAGTGATCGGCTGGCTCGTTTCCTCGATCAGCTCGCCGGCTGCGGAGTAGAGCTTGTAGCTGAGAGTTACGACGGTATCGTCGGAAATTTCCACGAGACGTCCCGGATCGGTGTTTGCGCCGTTCGCGAAAAACGTGGCGTCGAGCGCGGCTCATTGTAACCCGGCGAGCCGCGCCGGCGGCGCTATGCGCAACGGCGCAACCGTCCCGCCGCTATAATCGCCCGATGGAATCCGCGCTTCTGGGCGGCGCCACGCCGGCGCGCTTTCTGCGGCGCTACTGGCAAAAGCGGCCGCTGCTGATCCGGCAGGCGATCGCGGGATTCCAGGGACTGCTGTCGAAGCGCGAGCTGTTCGCGCTGGCAGCCCGCGATGATGTCGAGTCGCGGCTCGTTTGGCGCGAACGCAGTCGCTGGACGCTTGCCCACGGTCCCTTCCGCCGCGCCGATTTTCGCGCGTTGCCGAAGCGCAACTGGACGCTCCTCGTCCAGGGCCTCAATCTGCATCTCGTCGCGGCCGACGCGCTGCTGCGGCGCTTCGCATTCATTCCTTACGCGCGCCTCGACGACGTGATGGTGAGCTACGCCGCGCCCGGAGGCGGCGTCGGACCGCATTTCGATTCCTACGACGTGTTCCTGCTGCAGGGCGAAGGTCGCCGCCGATGGCGGGTCGGCCGGCAGCGCGACCTTGCGCTCAAGCCGGATCTCCCGCTCAAGATCCTCGCGCGCTTCCGCCCCGAGGACGAATGGCTGCTCGGCCCCGGCGACATGTTGTATCTGCCGCCGGCGGTCGCTCACGACGGCATCGCGCTCGACGTCT
>QHWK01000062.1 GCA_003223775.1 Acidobacteriota bacterium | reverse complement strand
CGCGCGGATTTTTTGCGGACCACAGCCCGAGTCTCACGGTACGCTCGGACATATGGCGAACGAGACCGCAACGACGTCGCAGCCGTTCGCTCGGCTGACGCCTCGCGCTTCGTCCACACGTAGCGCGCCGTACTGGCGTCCGATCATCTTCTCGAGCGCACTTGCGGCCGCCTGGTTGGCCGCGGCCTGTCGATCGACGCCCTCGAGCTCCGCGTCGACGGTGACCGCCGACACCTGGGCCGTCGTCGACGGACGGAGTATTTCGCGTCAGGACGTCGAGATGGCCTACCGGCGAGCGCAGAATCCCGCGCAACCGGTGTCGGAGGAGGAGGCCCTGACAGCCAAGCTGAACCTGCTCGATGATCTCATCGTCCAGGACATTCTTCTGGCGAAGGCGAATCAACTCAAGCTCGAGATTGGCCAGAGTGACCTGGATAGCGCGGTCGCGGGCACCAGGAAAAACGTCCCGGAAGACGCCTTTCAGCAGGAACTGAAGCGACGCGGTCTGACGCCAGCGGACTTACGGGAGGGACTCCGGCGCGAGCTGCTCGCGCAGAAGGTCATCGCTCAGGAAGTGACCGCGAAGGTTGCGGTCGCCGATCGAGAAGTGGCCGACTTCTTCGCAGCCAATCGCGCGCAGTTCAACGTTCCCGAAGAGTCGTATCATCTGGCGCAGATCGTCGTCACGCCGGTGCGCGATGCACAGGTGACCAACAGGAACGGAGACGACGCGACGACTCCGCAGGACGCACTCGCGAAAACGCAGATGCTGATGGAGCGCCTGAAAGGCGGCGCGTCGTTCCAGGAGGTTGCCGCGAGCTTCTCCGAGGATCCTGCGACGGCGCCCCGCGGCGGCGACCTGGGACTTGTCCCCATGTCGAGGCTGAAGCAGGCCCCACCATCGTTACGCAACGCGGTCCTGAACAAAGAGCCAGGATCGATTTCAGTCGTGAGCGCGGAGGGCGGCTACACGATCGTGCTGGTCGTCGGCCACGAGCTGGCCGGGCAGCGCGATCTTTCGATGCCGGCGGTCCGCGAGCAAATCACGCAGGCGCTTCGCGCGCGCAAAGAGCAGCTGCTGCGGACCGCCTACGTGGCCGCTGCGAGAAGCGATGCGAAGATCGTCAACTACCTCGCCCGCCGGTTGGTCGAGTCACAAGGCAAGCCACCGAGCTTTCCGGTCCCGACGCCGGGCGCAAAGTAGCTGCGGCGGCAACTCCGAGAGGCCCGCTATGACAACGATGAAGCGGAGAGACTTTCTGACCCGCGCGGCGGCAGCGGGCGGCGCTGTATTCGCGTCGAACCCCGTGTGGGCGCAGCAGGGCGACACACCTCCCACACCCAAGCGTGGCTGGGCGAGTCGTCCGGGAAAAGTGGAGATCCTCTTCAAGGCGCCGGGCCTTTCGGGCAACGGCATGCAATGCACGGAGGAAGGGATCTGGACAATCGACGTCGCCGGCAGTCGCACCGATACGCCGGGCCGATGCAAAGTCTACCTCTCGAGCTACGCGGGCAAGCTGCTGCATGAGTTGTCGCCGGAAGGGATCGGTCCGAGCGGTGTCGGCGTTGATCAAGAGCACCGAACGATCTGGATTGGCTCGACGTACAGCCGGGAAATCATCCGTTCCGACGCGAAGACAGGCGAGACGATCGAGAAGCACTTCACGCCGGGCGCCGGCGTCATTTACAAAAGAGACAGCGACACGTCCCCGCGGCCGGACACGTACGGCGCATCAGTCCGCCCGCGTGCAGTTTCGGACGCCGGCGGAGGAGGCGGGCGAAGAGGAGCCGGTGGCCAGGCGCCGGCTCCAGCGCAGAACGCCGGGCAGGCGACTGCGGACGGTCTGGGCGTCGGACGCGGTGGCGCCGTCGCCGGCAACCCTGGGCCTCCGGCGCCGGGCACAGGAGCGCACGGTCAGCAAGTGCAGAACGGGAAGCTGTGGATCGCTGTGCCGCCCGCACGGATGATCTATCGAATGAATCCCGTGACCTGGACGGTCGAGCACATGTTCCCGACCGTCGGCTATCGCCCGCACGGCATCGGCATCGAAACGTCCGACGCCAAGTACTTGTGGGAAGCGGATACGAACATGGGCGCGTTCTTCAAACGGGACATGGTCACCGGTGAAGTCGTCGACGCCATCGTGCTGCCCGACGGCAGTCCGTTTCCGCACGGCGCCTCCGTGTGGAAGGGCTACATCTACTGGGTGGACGATGTCGGCGGGGGGCTCGCGCCAATCTGCCGCGTGAAGATCTAGCCGCGCAGCGTCGGCTGTGATGGGTCGCGCGTGATCCATTTGTAGGCGGCGACCGAGTTCTTCCAGAAATACTTCTCGGCGATCGGTCGCGGCTTCGCCAGGAAATACTCCTTCGCCACCGTGAAAATCTGTTCGACCGGCGCGACGCCGTCGCTGTTCGGCCAGTCGCTGCCGAACAGGATGCGGTCGTCGCCGAACACGCCCATCAGCAGGTCCAGCCGTGCGCGATAGGTGTTGAGCTCGATCGAGACCTCACCGTTCACGCGGTGGATGATCTCCGAGAGCTTCACGTAGATCTGCGGGCGCTTGCCGATCTCCTTGAGCGCGGCGTCGTAGGCGGAGCGATCGGCGTCCACGGGATCGAGCGACGGCAGGTGATCGAGCACGATGCGAAGTGTCGGAACGGCATCGCTGATGCGGATCATCGCTTCGAGGAGTGGCACACGCGGGTTCGCGGTGTCCAGCACGAGGTCCGCCTCGGCGAGGAGTTTCAGGCCGCCGAGAAAGTTGGGGTTCGTGGCCTGCTTCGTGATGTCGCGTCCCCACAGGTTCCCGTAGCGGATCCCACGGAACAGCGGGTTCTTGTGGTATCGCTCGAGGTACTCAGGAAACTCCGGCTTGTCTGGCTCCAGGTTGCCGATCACGCCGACCATGATCGGATCACGCTGGGCGACCTCGAGCACCCAGAGGTTGTCCTCGATCCACGGGCTCGCCTCGACATGGATCGCGCCGACGACGCCGAGTGGGACCGCGAGCGTGCGATAGCGCTCCGGGTAGGCGGGGATCGGAGCGGCGCCCGGCGCCGGCTGGGGACCGCTGTACGGCGCGCCCTGCGGGCGCGTCGGATCGAAGAGGTGAATATGGGAGTCGATGATCGGAATAGCCGGCGCCTGCGCCTCCGCGGGCGATCGTGTCGCCGCCAGCGTGGCGGCGGCAACGCTCGTCAGGAAGGCACGGCGTGAGAGACGGCCCAGCTCAATGCGATTCATATGAGATTCGGTAGATGAATCCCTTGTTATCGTCGGACACGTAGAGCGCGCCGTCCCGTCCGGTCGCCAGTCCTGCCGGGCGGCCGAGGATCACGCCGTCCTTCAGGAATCCGCTCGCGAAGTTTTCGATGCCGGACGGACGGCCGTCCTTCATAACCACGCGCGCGACGACGTAGCCGTTGGTCTTGCGCACCGAGCCATGCATCGCGATGAAAAGCGCGTGGCGAAACGCAGGAGGAAACTGCGTTCCTCTGTAGAACCGCAGATCGATTGGCGAGATGTGCGCCGGGAGATCGAGCGCCGGCGGTACGGCGTCGGCGACGGCGATGTCGCGCTTCGCGGCGCTCAGCTCGGGCTGGCCGATGTTCGGCTGATTCTTCGCGATGAAGAACGGGAAGCCGTAGTGCTTGCCGGCTTCGATGAGATCGATCTCGTCGGGCGGAAAATCGTCGCCGAGATTGTCTTGTCCGGTCTCGCCGGCCCACATGCGTCCGGTGTCCGGGTCCCAGTCGAAGCCGATGGCGTTGTGCAGACCGCGCGCGTACGGCTGCAGCGTGCCGTCGCCCGTCAGAACCTGAATCGTCGTGCGGCGCGGGTCGGGTTCAACACAGACGTTGCACGACGAGCCTATCGATACGTAGAGCCGGCCGTCGGGACCGAAGTTGATCGTGCGCGACACGTGCAACGATGGCGTGGAGGCGGGCAGGTCGACGACCTTCTCGGGTTCCCCTTGCGGTCTGCCGTTCGCCCATCGGACTCTCAGCACCGCTGGCGTCGTCGCGATGTAGAGCCAGCCGTCCTTGAACGCGAGGCTGTGCGCGTTGGTGAGATTGCTCAGGATCACCTCGGGCGTCGCGGGGGTGTTCCCGCCAGCGTCCTGTCGCAGCGCAACGACCTCGCTACGGGGTCGGCGGGCGACGAGCAGCGTGCCTTCGGGGCTCACCGTCATCAGCCGCGCGCCGGCAAGATCCGATGCGAACACCGACGCCTTGAATCCGGGCGGCACGATCAGCTCGGCGGGCGACGGAGGCGCCGGCGTCTGCGCTGCGATCGCGACACCAATCGCTGCGGCGATCATGATGCTCTTGAGCGCGGTACTGTCAGGCTCGGACATATCTGGCCCGCGATTCTAGATCAGAGGCTCCTCGCCTTGACGGCTCGCCGACTCGCCCGTCTGTCGTAAGCTACCCTCGCAGGTGACCGCGCAATTGGCATTCGGGGGTCGCGATGTGGACAGCTTCGTGGTTACTGGCACTGCAGATGACCGTGGCGCTCGAACCGACGGCGCGCCCAAAAGTCACCGCGCAGGAAGTCGCGCGCGGCAGAGCGCTCTTCGAAGCGCAATGCGCCTCACTGTCACGGCGCCGACGGCGACGGCGGCAGGGGCGCCAACCTCGCGCGCGCGGCGCTCCGCCACGCACCGACAGACGAGGCATTGTTCCGCGTCGTCAATCGAGGCATTCGCGGAACCGGCATGCCGGGCAACGCGATGAGCGCGCGTGAGACCTGGCAGGTAGTCGCCTTCGTTCGCAGCCTGGGACGGGTGAAGCGCGAGCCGCTTCCGGGCGATGCCGCGCGCGGCGCGCTCGTGTACGAGGCGAATGGCTGCGCAGCCTGCCACACAATCCGCGGACATGGCGGTCCCATCGGTCCGGACTTGACCGACATTGGCGCTCGCTCGAGCCCGGCGTACCTTCGCCGGTCGATCGTCGATCCGCAGGCCGAAGTGCCGAGCGGGTTCAAGCAAGTGCTGGCCGTTACGCGCGAGGGCCGGCGCATGATCGGGGTCCGCGTCAACGAAGACGCGTTCTCGATTCAGTTCCGCGATGCAGGCGGAACGCTGTACTCCTTCTTCAAGGAAGAATTGGCGGAGTTCGCGACCGACGACGGAAGAACGGCGATGCCGAGCTTTCGCGACCGTCTCGAACCAACCGCGCTCGATGACCTCGTCGCGTATCTCGTCTCGCCGGAGGGAACGCGATGAAAGAAGTCGGAGCTGGTGTCGTCCCTGGGGGTGGTCCAAGAACGTACACCCGTCCTTCGCTGTGAACCCGCTCGGGCCAACGACGAAAGAGCCCTTCGCGCCAGGCGCGCTGTATGAAATCAAAATCGACACGGATGGCGATGCCATTGCGGATGTCACCTACAGTGTCCAGTTTGCGTCTGCCGAAGGTGGGAAGCAGACTGCGACACTTCGCCGTGTTCAGGGCGCACGAGCCGCTGGCGTGTGCGACGAAGGCGACGTCATCGTCGAGGGAGCACCCGTGTCAGCCGATCGGGAAGCGCTGGTGGTGACAGCGGCCTGTTCAACAGAATGCAGTTCATTGGCGACGATTTCTTCGCGGACAAGGATGTTT
>QHWK01000061.1:8806-11127 GCA_003223775.1 Acidobacteriota bacterium | reverse complement strand
GCTGCTGAACGTCGTCGTGCCCGCCTTCGCGACGGCGCCGATGTCCTGGTGCTGCCACGGGTACGGCACGCCGCCCGGCTGCGGCGCGATGACGATGTGAACGACCGATTGCGTGCCGATCGGCGCATCGGCATCGTCCTGTGCGTACAGGGTCAAGATGACTTGCGTCGAGGGTGGTCCGGGGTTCATCCACGTGCACGACTGGTCACGCGACCGACCACTCGTACAGGGCCATTTGCGGATCGTCGATGTGGAACTTGACCGTGTACGGCGTCCCCGACGTAATCGTTTCGCCCGCGACAGGCGCGGTGAGCGTCATCGTCGGACCCGTCGAGCCGCCGCCGCCGGTGTTGACGTTGACCGTGATCGAGTCGGTCGCCCGATGACCGTGGCCGTCGTCGACGGTGACGGTGTAGGTATGCGAGCCGTTGCTCAGCCCGCCGAGGCACTGGAACGAAAGAGGCGGCAGCGCCGTGCCGTCGCTCGACGTCCAGCTGTAGGTCAGCATGTCCTGATCGACGTCGTCCGCCCTCGCGCCGATGGTGATCTCGGTGACGTTGATCGTCTGGTCGGGGCCGAGATCGACCGTCGGCGGCCAGTTCGGATCGAGCGGCTGGTTCAGGAAGAACACGCCGTTGGCGGTATAGAGATCGAGCGCCCCGTCGCCGTTCAGATCCGCCGCCGTCAGCGTCGTCGTGGAGTTGCGGTACCGCGGATCGAGCAGGTTCATCTGGTTGCCGATGGAGAAGTTGTTCGCGGCACCGAACGCGCCGCCGCCGACGCCCGGCAGTATCGAGACCGAATCCCACGTCTTCTGCGACCGTCCGCAGTCGTCGTAGAGGATCGTCGAGAAGTTCGCGGTCGCAATGTCCATGACGCCGTCGCGCGTGAAATCGCCGACGACGACGCGGTAGGCGCCGGGCGCCACGGGCTGCACCGCGGGCGCGGCGAACGTGCCGTCGCCGCGGCCGTTGAAGACGTACACGAAGCCGGCGGTGTACATCAGTCCCATGACGGTGTCGCCGCCGTCCGCGGCGGTCGCGATCAGGTCGATCTTGCCGTCGCCGTTGACGTCGGCCGCCGTGATGCCGGTTGCGCGCCGATCGATCGGGATGTCGCTCGCCGAAAACGCGAAGGCGCCCTGATTGAGGAACACCGACACCGAGTGGCTGTCCTCGTTCGGCACCGCGAGATCGGGGCGCCCGTCGCCGTTCAGATCGGCGACGACGCCGCCGTTTGGCGAGAGGCCGGTCGTCAACGGTACGGCCGCGCCGAACGTGAAGTCGCCGTTGCCCGGCATCACGTCCACGCCGTCGGCGCCGTCGCGGTTGACGATCACGATGTCGGCCTTGCCGTCGCCGTTCATGTCCGCCACCTGGGCCCAGCGCGGGCCGCTCGTGAACGCCACGAACTTGAACGCGGCGAACGTGCCGTCGCCGTTGCCCGGCAGGACGGCGAGAAAATCGTCGGCCTTGCCGAAGGACGCGACGAGCAGATCGAGCTTGCCGTCGCCGTTCACGTCGCCGACGCCCATCACGTAGCCGTCGAACGTCGTGTCGATCTCGGTGTGGAATCCGGCGCCGCCGGTGCCGAGCGCGACGCGCACTTTCGAGACGTTCGCGCCGGGCGCGACGGGCGCGTTGCCGGCGACGTCAGGGAGGCCGTCGCCGTTGAAGTCGGCGACGAAGTTCGGCCCCGCGATCGTCGCCGAGCGGACGACGCTGAGCGTCGGCGCGGCGCTGACGGCGGCGATCCGCACGCGGCCGCCGAGCACGAGCATCGAGAAGAGGGCGACGGATCCGAGCGTGAGTCGATGGCGTGTCATGGCTGTCCCTTATCGTTCGATCCAGACATCGTCGATGACCGCGGTGGTCTCGACGCCGGCGTGATGACTGGTGACTGCGAGGCCGACGAACGCGTCGTGTGCCGTCGCGACCGGCGCGCGGCAGCAGAACGGGTGCCAGATGTTGCCGTCGCTCGACCACCAGGCGAGGATGTCGCCGGCGTCCGGCGACGACGCGGACTCGAATCGCCGCACGCGCAGCCAGATCGGCGCGGTTCCGCTGAACTGCGCGGCGCTCGCGGTCGCGCCGCCCGTTGCCGCTCGGTACTGGAACGCGATGCCTTTCGAGGGCGACACGATCGCGTCGGCGTGCTTGGAGTTCGCGTCGAGCGACTCGCGGATCATCACGCCCGCCTTGGCCCAGACGTCGGTGTTGCCGAGCGTCCGCACGCGCGCCGTGATCACCTCGGCCGCGTTCAGCACGGTGGCGACGTAGAAGAAGTTGTCGCTCGTGCCCCAGATGTCGGAGCCGGATCCC
>QHWK01000061.1:0-8792 GCA_003223775.1 Acidobacteriota bacterium | reverse complement strand
CGTCGCCAGCGTGCCGTCCGCGTGGCTCGCGACGGCGATGCCGATGTTCGCGAGCGCCGGCATGTTCGTGAACGTCTGCTGGCCGGCCAGCGTCCAGAGATCGGTCAGACTCTTCCGGTAGTAGGTCTTGACCGTGTTCCCCATGCGGACCATGCGGAGCCACACCGGCGCAGCGAGCGCGGGGCCCTGGGTGCTGACGGTCGCGCCCGCTTCACTGGTGCGGCGCTGGAACGCGATCCCCTTGCTCGGCGAGACGACGATCGTCGCGTGGGGCGACGACGGGTCGGTCGCGTCGGCGCGAAGCATGATCCCGGCCTTGGTCCACGCGTTGACGTTCTCCACCGAGTCGACGCGCGTATTGATCTGGAAATCGCCGTTGACCTTCTTCCACACGTAGTGGAACTCGTCGGCGGTGCCCCAGATGTCCGCGCCGCTCGCCGACACGGTGAAGGCGGCGCCCTCGCGCAGGAACCCGTCGAAGGTCGCGCTGCCGGCCGCGCCGACGGCGCCGACGTCGGCGTGCGCCCAGCCGTCGCCGATGACGCCGCCCGACGGCCCGGCGATCGCGAACACGCCGGAGATCCCGCCGATCTCATTGGTCGACGACTGGTTGCTGATGACGATCTGCGCTCCCGGCGTGGGCGGATTCGGGTTGTTCCAGGTGCACGAGCGCGCGCCCGCAGGGACGTTGCTGCATTCGGCGATCGGCGAGAAACCGGTGCCGTCGGTCGTGAACGCGAGGCTCCAATGCGTCACGCTGCTGAGATCGCCTGACGCGGCCCAGCGAATCGTGTACGGCGTGCCGCCCTGAACCGTCTCGCCCTGCGCCGGCGCGTTGATGGACACGGTGCCCGGCGTCGAGCCGCCGCCAATGGTCCCGAAGTCGACCATCACCGAGCTCGTCGCCGTGTGGCCGTGGTGATCGTCGACGGTGACGGTGAATGTGTGCTGGCCGCCGGTCGCCGGCGTGAAGCGGCACGGCGTTGCTGTGTGCTCGATCGGTTGCCCGCCGCTCTCGGTCCACGCGTACGAGAGGCGATCCTGATCGACGTCGTTCGCGACGGCCGACAGCGCGATCGAGTGATCGGCATCCGGCTGAGTGGCACTCGCCGTCACGGTCGGCGGCCAGTTCGGATCGGGCGCCTGATTCAGGAGGACCGCGCCGGCCGATGCGACGAGGTCTTTCCAGCCGTCGCGATTCACGTCCACGGCGACGATCGACGCCGCCGTGTCGCGGTAGTGAAAGTCGGTGAGGTTGCTCTGATTGCCGAGCGAGAACGACGATGCGGCACCGAAGGTCCCGTCGGTGTTGCCCGGCAGAATCGACACGCTGTCCCAGAGGAAGCCGCAGGCGTCGACGTCCTGCTTTGCGGAGTAGTTCACGGTGGCGACGTCGGGCACGCCGTCGCGGTTGAAATCGCCCATCGCGATCTGCCACGCGCCGGGTTCGGTCGCGTACTGCGCCGGCGCGCCGAAGGTGCCGTCGCCGTTGCCGCGGAGCACGTAGACGAAGCCGTCGATGTAGAAGAGATCGTCGGATCCGTCGTGCGACGTCGCGACGAGGAGATCCAGCTTGCCGTCGCGGTTCACGTCCGCGATTGCGACGTCGTTGGCCTGCCTGTCGAGCGGGATGTCGGCAGCGGTAAACGTGAACGCGCCCTGGTTCAGGAAGACCGAGACCGTGTGCGCGCCGTGGTTCGCCACGACGATGTCCGGCTTGCCGTCGCCGTTCACATCCGCGATTGCAGCGCCGTGGGGGTGGCTCAGGTTGCCCGTATGCAGCGCGACCATGACGTCGGAGAACGTCCCGTCGCCGTGTCCCGCATACACCAGCACCGCGTCGTTGTCGGTTTCGCTGAGGAAGCCGATGGCGAGGTCGAGATTGCCGTCGCCGTCGATGTCGGCGACAGCAGCGAAGGTAAGGCCGACGGCGACCGCTCCGCCGATCTGCGCCGGCGGCCCGAACGTGCCGTCGCCGCGGCCCGGCATGAAGTTCAGCGGCATGTCCCCGGTGTCGAGGTCCGCGATCAGATCGAGCTTGCCGTCCTTGTTGAAGTCGCCGGCCGCGAGAGCCGCGCCGTTCACACCCATCGACACCGGCGCGCCGAATGTCCCGTCGCCTCGTCCCAACGCGACGGCGAGCGGACGCGGAAACGGCGTGCCGGTCGCCGCCGCGGCGAGATCGACGAAGCCGTCGCCGTTGAAATCGCCGGCGACGGTGCGGCCCAGGATCGACGTGACGCGGCGGATGCTGACGCTGGGAGACGCCGCGGTGGCGGCGACGGAACGATGACCGATGGCCGATCCGGCGAGGAGCACCCCGACGACGCCGAGGAGCGCACGCGACACCTGCATCGACCGAACCTCCGTCGCTCGCGATTGCCGCTTCCGTGCCTGACTCTTCCTGGACTTTTCGCCGAAATGCGGCGGGAAAGCTGCCTCTTCTATGAAAACCATTACCGATTGGAGACAGTGGCCCATGCACGAATGCAGATACCGACGAGCGGGAGTCGCGCCACAGAATCTGTTTTTCCAAACCAGGTCCTGCGGGTTCCGCGGGGTCTGCGTTGATCGTCGTCAGTCTGCGCGGGCCGGAACGCCAGAGGCGGGCAGGTATAATGCCGTGAAGATGAAAACGATTGCGGAGCGCGGCAAAGAGCGGTGGGAACACGAAACGCTCGAGCCGGCGCTGAAGAAATCGCCCGAGCGCTCGGCGCAGTTCACGACGATCTCCGGCCGCCCGATCGAGCGCCTCTACACGGCGGAGGACGTCGAGGCGATCGACTACGCGCGCGACATCGCGCACCCGGGCGAGTTTCCGTACACGCGCGGCATTCACGCCACCGGCTACCGCGGCAAGCTCTGGACGATGCGGCAGTTCGCCGGCTTCGGCACGCCGGAGGAGACCAACGCGCGCTACAAGACGCTGCTGCGCGCGGGCGGCACCGGCCTGAGCGTCGCGTTCGATCTGCCGACGTTGATGGGGCGCGATCCCGACCACGAGCTCTCGCTCGGCGAGGTGGGGAAGTGCGGCGTCAACGTGACGTCGCTCGCCGACATGGAGACGCTCTTCGACGGCATCCGCCTCGGCGACATCACGACGTCGATGACGATCAACTCGCCCGCCGCCATGATCTTCGGGATGTACCTCGTCGTGGCCGAGAAGCAGGCCGCGAGCTGGAAGACGCTGTCGGGAATGCGCCGGCGAGGCGCCGAAGTGGAACACGATCTCGGTGAGCGGGTACCACATCCGCGAGGCGGGGGCGACGGCGCTGCAGGAGCTCGCCTTCACGCTCCGGGACGGCATCGAGTACGTGCAGTGGGGCGTCGACGCGGGGCTCGACGTCGATCGCTTCGTCCCACAAATCTCCTTCTTCTTCAACGCGCACAGCGACTTCTTCGAGGAGATCGCGAAGTACCGTGCGGCTCGGAAGATCTGGGCGGAGGCGATGCGCGACCGCTTCGGCGCGACAAGCGACCGGTCGTGGAAGCTGCGCTTCCACAGCCAGACGGCCGGTGTCTCGCTCACCGCCCAGCAGCCCTACAACAACGTGGTGCGCACGGCGCTGCAGGCCTTGTCGGCGGTGCTCGGCGGCACCAACTCGCTGCACACCAACTCGCTCGACGAGGCGCTCGCGCTGCCGACGGCGGAGGCGGCGACGCTCGCGCTCCGCACTCAGCAGATCATCGCGCACGAATCGGGCGTCGCGAACGTCGCCGATCCGCTCGGCGGCTCGTACTTCGTCGAGAAGCTGACGAAGGAGATGGAGGACGGGGCGCTCGCCTACTTCGACCAGATCGACCGCATGGGCGGCATGGTCGAGGCGATCGAGCGCGGCTTCCCGCAGAAGGAGATCGCCGAGAGCGCGTACCGCTTCCAGCAGGCCGTCGACCGCAAGGAGAAGGTGATCGTCGGCGTCAACGATTTCGTGCAGCGCGACGAGCCGCCGATCGAGATTCTCTACATCGACGAGTCCGCCGCCGACACGCAGCTCGCGAAGCTCGAGAAGCTGCGCAGGACGCGGAACAACGACGCCGTCCAGCGGTCGCTCGATCGTCTGCGCGCCGCCGCGAAAACGACCGAGAACCTGATGCCGCCGATTCTCGACGCCGCGCGCGCGTACGCGACGGTGGGAGAGATGTGCGACGCTCTGCGCCAGGTCTGGGGCGAGTACGAGGAAGTGCCCGTGATTTAGGGGCTAGAGGCTAGCTGTAGGGCGACCCTTTCAGGGTCGCCGAAAGGCGAGGCTGAAAGCCTCGCCCTACAACCATCGGAGTCAGCCCCTGTCAGCGTCAGTATGCGAAAGCTCAGAGTCGTCATCGCAAAGCCCGGCCTCGACGGCCACGACCGCGGCGCCAAGGTCATCGCGCGCGCGCTGCGCGACGCGGGCATGGAAGTCATCTACACCGGCCTCCGCCAGACGCCTGAGCAGATCGCCTCCGCCGCGCTGCAGGAGGACGCCGACGTCATCGGTCTCTCGATCCTCTCCGGCGCCCACAACCACATCGCGCCGCGGCTGATGCAGCTGCTTCGCGAGAAAGGACTCGACGACGTGATCGTGCTCCTCGGCGGGATCATCCCCGGCGTGGACATCCCGAAACTGAAGGAGATTGGCGTCAAAGGCGTGTTCCTTCCCGGCACGCCGATGCAGGAGATCATCGACTTCATCAACGCCAACGCCCGCGCACGCGTGTAGCAGCGCTAGGGACCAGGGGCTGGCTGGGGGGCAAGGCTTTACACTTTGGCTAGCCCCCTAGCCCCAGCCCTACATGCGCGCAGCGCTATGGCCGATAGGCACAAGGTGAGCCATACTCTTCTCCTCGCCGACGACAGCGTCACCATTCAGCGCGTCATCGAGCTGACGTTTGCCGATGAAGACGTGCAGGTGGTCGCCGTCAGCGACGGCGATCAAGCCATCGAACGCCTCGAAGCCGCCACGCCGCCCGACATCGTGCTCGCCGACATCGGCATGCCGGGCAAGAACGGCTATGAGGTGGCGCAGTACATCCGGCAGTCGCCGAAGCTCTCGCACATTCCCGTCGTCCTGCTGACCGGCGCGTTCGAGCCGGTCGATCAGGCGCTCGCCGCCGAAGCCGGCTGCGACGGCGTGCTCGCGAAGCCGTTCGAGCCGCAGCTCGTCATCAGCCGCGTCAAGGAGCTGCTCGCGAAGAGCCATCAGCTGCCGGCGTCGATCAACGCCGAAGTCGCGCCGCCGCTCGAGATTCCGGCTGCGCAGCAGGCGCCCGACGTGCCGGATCCGCGCGCGACGCCGACGAGTCCCATCGCGTCGGCCGCCGTGCCGCTCGACGACTACTTCGATCAGCTCGACGCGGCGATCACGAGCCGGCAGGCGGCTACGCCGCCGCCCACGCCGCCGACGCCCGTGTCGTTGCCCGGCGAAGCGCACGTCACGGAAGCAGCGCCGCTCGATTCCGAGATCGACTGGTTCGGCGCCGCGGGCGCCGGCTCCGGCTCCGCCGCGACGGAACAATGGGACTTGCCCGCGCCGCCCGCGCCCGAACCCGCCATCGATCTGCCGCTGGCGCAGGAGCCGCCGGAGCTGACGCCGTTCGACATCGCGTCGTTCGAGGCGCCGGCGTTCGAGCCGCCCGCGCAGCCGTCGCGGACGCCGAACGCGTTACCGGCGGTCGAAGCCTCTGCTGCGGCTGCGCCTTCGATGCCGGCGTCAGCCGCGGCGCATACCACGACCGGCGGTGCCGCCGCCGTCGCGGAGCTGCCGACGCTCGCCGACGCCTTCGCCGCGCTGCTCGCGTCCGAGCAGCACGATCACGCGCCTGCCGTGTGGCCATCGTCGCATGCGGCGGCGATCACCGACGACGTGGTCGAGCAGGTGACGCGGCTCGTGCTCGAGCGCCTCACCGATCGCGCGATCCGCGAGACGGTCGGCGACATCGTGTCGCGCGTCGCCGAACAGTTCGTGCGCGAGGAGATCGCGAAGATCAAGAGCGCGCTCCGCCAGGACGCGCGCGGCGACATGGCTGATGGCTAATGGCTAATGGCTATGGCTGATGGATAGGCACTGAAAGCCATCAATCAGCCATCAACCATCGCCATCAGCCATCAACCATCGCCATCAGCCATCGCAATCAGCCATCAACCATTGCCATAAGCCATCAGCCATCAGCCATGACGGGGTTGTTATACGATCCCGTGATGGCGCTCCCGGAGAAGCCGGCCCTCGAAGGGCTGGAAGCGAAATGGATGGCGCGCTGGGAAGCGAGCGGCGTCTACCGGTTCGACCGCTCGCGGCCCCGCGCCGAGGTGTACTCGATCGACACGCCGCCGCCGACCGTCAGCGGATCGCTGCACGTCGGCCACGTCTTCTCGTTCACGCACACCGACCTCGTCGCCCGCTTTCATCGCATGCGCGGCAGGGAAGTCTTCTATCCGATGGGATGGGACGACAACGGCCTGCCGACCGAGCGCCGCGTGCAGAATTATTACGGCGTCCGCTGCGATCCGTCGCTGCCCTACGATCCGTCGTTCACGCCGCCGACTGAACCTCCCAAACCGCCGGTGTCGGTGTCGCGGCCGAACTTCATCGAGCTGTGCGCGCGGCTCACCGCCGAAGACGAGAAGGCGTTCGAGCGCCTGTGGAAGTATCTCGGGCTGTCGGTCGACTGGTCGATGACGTATGCGACCATCGGCCGCAAGTCGCAGCAGGTCTCGCAGCTCGCGTTCCTGCATCTGCTGAAGCGCGGCCTCGCGTATCAGAACGAAGCGCCGACGCTCTGGGACGTCGACTTCAAGACCGCGGTGGCGCAGGCGGAGCTCGAGGATCGCGAGGTCGCCGGCGCGTTTCACAAGATCGCGTTCCGCATCGCCGACGCCGGCGTCGCGCGAAGTCTCGGCCGTCCGTCGGTCGAGATCGAGACGACGCGGCCCGAGTTGATTCCGGCGTGCGTGGCGCTCGTCGCGCATCCCGACGATGAGCGCTACAAGGGGCTCGTCGGCCGCGAGGTCGAGACGCCGCTCTTCGGCGTCCGCGTGCCGGTGAAGGCGCACGGGCTGGCCGATCCCGAAAAGGGGAGCGGCATCGCGATGATCTGCACCTTCGGCGACATCACCGACGTCACCTGGTGGCGCGAGTTGAACCTGCCGGTGCGCGCCGTGATTCAGGCCGACGGCACGCTGCGTCCAGTCTCGTGGGGCGCGCCGGGCTGGGAGTCGAGCGACGCCGGCGCGGCGCAGCGTCACTACGACGAGCTCGCGCGGCTGTCGGCGAACAAGGCGCGCGTCAAGATCGTCGAGCAGCTGCGCGCGGGCGGCGCGCTGCAGGGCGACCCGCGGCCGATCACGCACGCGGTGAAGTTCTACGAGAAAGGCGATCGCCCCCTCGAGATCGTCACGAGCCGCCAGTGGTTCATCAAGACGATCGAGTTCCGAGAGGCGCTCATCGAGCGCGGCCGCGAGCTGAAGTGGCACCCGGAATACATGCGGACGCGGTACGAGAACTGGACCAACGGCCTGAACGGCGACTGGTGCGTCAGCCGCCAGCGGTACTTCGGCGTGGCGTTTCCGGTGTGGTATCCGATCTCCGACCTCGGCGCGACGCAGCACGACCATCCGATTGCGGCGGCCGAGGATCGCCTGCCGATCGATCCGTCGACCGACGTCCCACCGGGCTATCGTCCCGAGCAGCGCGGCGTGCCCGGCGGCTTCGTCGGTGATCCCGACGTGATGGACACGTGGGCGACTTCGTCGGTGTCGCCGCAGATCGTGTGCGGTTGGCCGGACGATCTGGATCTGTTCGCGCGCACGTTCCCGATGGATCTGCGGCCGCAGGCGCACGACATCATCCGCACCTGGCTGTTCAGCTCGGTGCTGCGCTCGCATCTCGAGCACGGCACGCTGCCGTGGTGGAACGCGGCGATCTCCGGCTGGATTCTCGATCCCGACCGCAAGAAGATGTCGAAGTCGAAAGGCAACGTCGTCACACCGATGGCGCTGCTCGAGGAGCACGGCTCCGACGGCGTGCGCTACTGGGCGGCGAGCGGGCGGCAGGGCGCGGACACCGCGTTCGACACGAATCAGATGCGCGTCGGGCGCCGTCTGGCGATCAAGATTCTGAACGCGTCGAAGTTCGCGCTGAGCGAATCGAGCGCGGCGTCCGGCGCAACGGGGTCCTCGTCTTCGATGATCGTCGCGCCGGTCGATCGCGCGATGATCCGCAGCCTCGCGGCGCTCGTCGACGAGGTGACGCGCGCCTTCGAGGAGTACGACTACACGCGCGCGCTGCAGCGCGCCGAGTCGTTCTTCTGGCGGTTCTGCGACGACTACCTCGAGCTCGTGAAGGGGCGCCGGTACGGCGAGCAGGGGCCGGGCGGCGCCGGATCGGCGAACGCGGCGCTGCGCGCGGCGCTGTCGGTGATGCTGCGGCTCTTCGCGCCGTTCCTGCCGTACGTGACCGAGGAGGTCTGGTCGTGGTGGCAGGAAGGCTCCGTCCATCGCGCAGCGTGGCCGAAGGCGGAGGAGCTCGCCGCGCTGGTCGGTGACGACAGCGAGGCGACGCGCGAGCTCGACCAGCGCGCGTACCAGTGGGCCACCGACGTGCTGTTCGAGGTGCGCAAGCAGCGGTCGGAAGCGAAGCAGCCGCTGAAGGTGCCGATCACGAGCGTCAGCGTCCAGGCGCACGACACCACCGTCGGGTTGATGCCGATCGTCGAGGCCGATCTGCGCGCGGCGCTGCGCGTGGAACGGTTCGACGTGGCGGTCGGCGAGCCGCAGCAGATCGTCGTGCGGGGTTATGCGGAGCACGTGTAGGGCGAGG
>QHWK01000060.1:6804-10416 GCA_003223775.1 Acidobacteriota bacterium | reverse complement strand
GATGCTCGCGACCCGTCCGACCGAACTGCACCTCACCCTGGCGCCGCAGCGGCGCTTCGAAGCGATCGACGTCAACACGCGCATCGCCCGGGAGGTGGGCGACGTGCTGCGGCGGCACTGCCGCGCGCTGTACTGCTCGATGCACACGACGGCCGGCTACATCGAGCAGAGCCTCTCGACGCGGCTGCGCGACAACCACGATCGCCTGTCCCAGTTCGTCGGCTCGTTCCTCGAGCTGTTCCCCGAGGGCGCCGAGTACCGCCACGATCGGATGGAGCTGCGATCGGAGCTCACCGCGGCGCAGCGGAAAGTGGAGCCGCGCAACGCCGACTCGCACCTCACCTACATCGGCGCCGGGCTGCGCAACTGCGTCACCTATCAGACGCGCCCCGATGCGCCCGTGTACTTCATCGATCTCGACGGCACCCCCGACGCGACGAGCCGCCGCCGCACGACGACGATCCTCGCCTACGATCACGAGCGCGTCGTCGCGAGCACGTCGGTGCGCGTGCCCGTGTCGAAGCACCCGATCGATTCGGTGAACCTCGCCGATCCGCGGCTCGGCCTGCTCGAGCAGGTGAACCAGCTGCTCGCGCGGACGGGCCTCGAGCGCGGCCGCGTCGATCTCGTGATCGAGCCCGGTGAGCGCAACGTCGGGCTGACGGTGAACGAGTACGAGACGCTGCTGATGCAGAACGATCTGGTCGACGTGCTGCGCAATCCGCTGCACTTCGCGAGGCTCAAGGGGCGCAACCTTCTCGACGATCCGCTCGCGATCCCGGGCAAGACGCTCAGCTACGCGAAGTACGACGTCGTGCGCGTGCTCAACTCGCTGATGGAGGCGCTGCGGCTCGATCAGTCGTCATTCGAGCGGCTGGTCGCGAAGGTCATGGCGGTGCCGGCGCGGCGCTTCATGCGGTCGAGGAGGGTCAGCTTTCTCGCCGCGCAGGACGGCGCGCATCCCGTTGCGCGAATCGTCCGGGGCACGTATCAGAGCCCGATCCTGGTGCAGTGGCAGCCGGCGGTCGAGCAGCAACGGCAGCTCGACATCGCCATTGTTCAGCTGTCGTAGCCTATACGGCTGTGTAGCGCATTTCCCTTCCTGAGCAACACGTGGTATTCTGAAGACCTTCTCGCGACAACAAGGGCGCCGTGGTGCACAGGCAGAGAGCTTGGGCCGGGCGCAGCCCTGTCTTGTTGACCCCGTCTCCGACGACAATCCGCGCGAACCGCGTACAAGGCGAGCCGGGAGGCTCCAGTGTGAGCCTCCCGTCCGTGGTGCAGGGAGCCTTCGGGGTCTTCGTCGGCTGCCAGAGTGGCGGCCGAGCGCAGCGTTGCCCCGTGAGAGAGCAACGCTGATGCCAGCCCGCCGAAGCGTTCTTTCAACCTGACGGCTACCGCATTCGCTCGTAGACGGCCGTCGTGGTCGTCGTCAGCTCGCCCTTCTCGTTGTAGTTCTTGTAGGTGTTGTCGATCCGGCTGCCGTCGGGCGACAGCACGTTGACGATCACCTGCGTGACCTTGCCGCCGCGCTTGTTCGTGATCTCGTTCGTGCGATCGTCGACCTTCTTCACCGCGGACGTCTCCGTCCGCGTGTCGCCGCTCACGGGCATGTCCTTGTTGTCGAACATCGTGTTGTAGGTCCACGTGGCCTTGCGGCCGTCGCGGTTGGTCGATTCGACGGTCACCTTCATGCCGCCGTCGCCCCACGGCTCGTAGGTCATGATGTTGAGCGCCGGCGGATCCTGCTTCAGCTTCCACTTGCCGATCCGCGGGTTCGCCGCCTGCGCCGCCAGTACTGCTGCGCACGCGCAGCCGCACGCGGCGGCGAGAACGATCGTTCGTACACGGAGTGTCTGCATCGCGTTGGACTCCAAAAGAAGGCAGTATACTGCGGCGCACCGGAGATCCCCGATGCGTCAGACCGCGCTCGTCCTCCTGCTGCTGCTCGCGGCGCCGTCGCGCGCACTCGCCACATGGTCCATCGTCGCCGTCGATCGTGGCACGGGCCGCATCGCGATCGCGTCGGCGACGTGCGTCGATCGCGACGATGAGTTCCTGAAGGGCGTGCAGGCCGTCGTCGTGCCGGGGAAGGGCGTCGCGGCGTGCCAGGCCGCCGTCGACAACACGCACCAGAACCAGATGCTCGTCTTCAACGAACTGCAGAAGGGGACCGACCCGAAGGCGATCATCGAGCTGCTCAGCGCGGATCCCGCGTTCCAGTCGCGTCAGTTCGGCATCGTCGATCTGCAGGGGCGCGCCGCGGGCCACTCCGGCCTGACCAACGGCTACGTCTCGCAGAATGTGCACGGCCAGGTGCCGGGCACCGAAATCTTCTATTCGATTCAGGGCAACATCCTCCGCCCCGGGCAGGTGGTGCCGAACGCCGTCGCGGCGTTCGTGAAGACCGCCGGCGCGCTCACCGATCGCGTGATGGCGGCGATGGAAGCGGCCGACGGCTCCGGCGGCGACAGCCGCTGCACGTGCCCGCCGTGGCCGAGCGACGGATCGAAGCCGCAGATTCCGTGCGACGAGAAGACCGCGCACGTCGCGTACATCCTGATGGCCGAAAAGACCGACGCGAGCGGCGACTCGCACAACAACGGCAAGTACACGATGTATATCAATGTGGCGCAGCCGGGCGCCGAGCACGGGCCGAACGTGATTCGTGACGGGGAGAATCTCAATCCGGTGAAGACCCTGCGGATGCGATACGACGCGTGGCGGAAGAAACAGCCCGCGTCCTTCAAGTGATCGCGCGATCGGTCCGCGCGGGGCTCGTCGTCACCGCGCTGGTGTCGACGGCCGTCGCCGCGCAGCAGCGCGGCGCGGCCCCGCCGCCCCTGCCGCCCGCAGGCGCGCCCGCGCAGCCGGGTCAGCGCGGCGGCGCCCGCGGCCGCGGCGCAGTGCAGGTGATGACGCTTCACGGCATCTGGCCGGACGGCGGATCCATTCCCGCCCGCTATACGCAGGCCGCCGGCGAGGAGTCACCGCCGCTCCAGTGGACCGACGCGCCGGACGGCGTCGTCAGCTACGTGCTCGTGATGCACGACGTCGACGCGGCGGCCGGCAACGGAACCGACGATACGCTGCACTGGCTGGTGTGGAACATTCCCGGCAGCCAGACGCAGCTTCCCGGATCGATTCCGCAGGGCGCGCAGCTGTCGAGCGGTGCCCGGCAGATCAGCGCAACGGGTCCGAATTATCGCGGTCCGGGCGCGCCGGCATCGGGTCCGGCGCACCATTACGTCTTCGAGCTGTTCGCGCTCGACGCGGTGCTCGACGTGCCGGCCGTCGGCGCCTCTCCGCCGCAGACGCGCGCGGTGGTGATGGCGGCGATGGCGGGACACGTGCGGGGCAAGGCGGCGTATGTTGGCGTATTCAAGCGAATGTAGGGCGAGGTTTTCAGCAGACGACTGACATCATGAAGAAACTTGCTCTTCTCGCGCTCGTCCTCGCCGTCCCGACGCTCTCCGCGCAGACGACGCTCTCGACCGATCGCCTCGCGCGCATCGATCGCGAGTTCCAGCAGTACGTCGACGAGGAGCGGATCGGCGGCGCCGTCGCGCTCGTGCTGCAGGACGGCAAGCCGGTGTACGAGCGCGCGTTCGG
>QHWK01000060.1:0-6777 GCA_003223775.1 Acidobacteriota bacterium | reverse complement strand
CGGTACATTCCGGCGTTCGCGAAAACGACGGTCGCGGCGCCGACCGGATCGGACGTCGTGGCGACGCCGGCGCGGCGGCCGATCACGATTCGCGATCTCCTGACGCATACCGCCGGAATTTCTTACGGCACGAGTCCCCCGGTCGCCGCGCTCTACGAAGCGAAAAAGCTCGGGCCGGCGGCCGGGTACGGCTGGTATACGGCCGACAAGGACGAGCCGATCTGCGACACGATGACGCGCCTCGCGTCGCTGCCCTTCGTCGCGCAGCCGGGCGAGGCGTGGGTGTACGGCTACAACACCGACGTCCTCGGCTGCATCGCCGAGCGCGCGTCGGGGACGGCGCTCGACGCGTTGATCCGCGCGCGCATCACCGGTCCGCTCGGGATGAAGGACACGCAGTTCTTCCTGCCGCGCGACGAGCGCGCGCGGCTCGCGGCGGTGTACTCGTCGAGCCTGTCGATGGACGGCGGCCGGATCTCGCGTGCGCCCGACGGCCCGCGCGGCCAGGGCCACTACGTCGACGGCCCGCGCCGCAGCTTCGCCGGCGGCGCCGGGCTGCTCTCCACGGCGCGCGACTACGCGCGCTTCCTCGAGATGATCCGCAACGGCGGCGCGCTCGACGGCGTCCGCATCCTGTCGCCGAGGACCGTCGAGCTGATGACGACCAATCAGGTCGGCACGCTGCATTCGACGACGGGCCTCGGGTTCGGCCTGGGCTACGAGACGACCGATCGCGTCGGCGCGAACGGCCTCGAGTCGGTCGGCGCGTTCGGCTGGGGCGGCGCGTACGGCAGCGTCTACCGCGTCGATCCCAGGGCGCGGCTGGTGCTCGTCCTCATGATTCAGATCCTGCCCAACGCGAGCGATATCGGGACACGCTTCCCGACGCTGGTCTACCAGGCCCTGCAGTAAGGGGGGGTGTCAACCGGGAACCTCCCGCCCAAGCAGCGGGTTCGCGTGTGCATTGAGTGCGGCATGCCCCTCGCCGAACACAAGGATTGGTGCTCGATCTACCGCGCCACCGCCGAGATGAAACTGAAAGAGGCCGCTCAGCGCTAGTCCCGGTCGTCGACTAGAGAGTGGGCTAGAATCGGGCGCGATGCTAGTCGCGCTCGTCGCCGCGGCCGCGCTCGCCCAGGCCGCTCCATCCGCCACCATCGACCACACGGTGGCGCCCGGCGCCAACTACGACAAGGCGGAATTCCGTCTATGGGTCCCGGCTGCATCCGATCACGTGCAGGCGGTGCTCGTGCTCGTCCCGGGATCGAACGGCGACGGCCGTTCGATGGCGGACGATCCGTTCTGGCAGGACTTCGCGGCGCGCCACCACCTGGCGATCGTCGCCTGCCGCTTCACCGACAAACCCCACGATCAGGCGTTCATCGAGCACTACGTCAACGTGTCGCAGGGCAGCGGGCAGGCGCTCGTCGACGCGCTGGCCGGCTTCGCCGAGCGCGCGCACCACACGGAGCTCGCCTCGGCGCCGCTGCTGCTGTGGGGCATGTCGGCGGGCGGCGAATTCAACTACGAGTTCGTCGCGTGGAAGCCCGACCGCGTCGCCGCGTTCGTCGTGAACAAGGGCGGCATCTATTATTCGGCGCTCCTCTCGCGTGCGGCGCGCGAGGTGCCGGGGCTGCTCTTCGTCGGCGAGAAAGATCTCGACTCGCGCATCAACACGATCGCCGGCCTCTTCGCCGTCAACCGCCGCGGCGGCGCGCTGTGGGCGTTCACGAGCGAGCCCGGCGTCGCGCACGCGGTTGCGCGCTCGCGCGATCTGGCCGCGATGTTCTTCGCCGACGTCCTGCCGCTGCGCATCGCCGGATCCGCGCTGAAGCCGCTCGACGCGCAGTCGGGATACGTCGGCGATCTGCGGGCCCGCACGTTTCAGCCGGCAGCGAGCGCGCCGCCGCAGACCGAGGGGACGGCCTGGCTGCCGACGCTCGCCGTCGCGAAAGCCTGGGCGGCCGTCGTCACCGGAAAACCGTTCGAGCCGTAAGCGTGGGCGGATCGCCGCGCGTCGCGGTTCGTCGCGGCCGACTACACGCGCGCGCCGGTGGTGTCTGCCGCGCAGCTCTTGATTGACAGCGCGTTACAAATCTGTAGGGCGAGGCTTTCAGCCTCGCCTGTGGCGACCCTGAAAGGGTCGCCCTACGTCGATTTTGCAACGCACCTCGGGCTGCCTCGCGCTGCTTTGAAACTACGGTAGCGCAGCCCTTCAGGGCTGGCCTGCGGCCGTTGGCAGGCCTAAAGGCCTGCCCTACGAGAGGCCGCGGGTAATCTCGCAACCCGCTCTTAATTGACGTCCGCGCGCGGTAGAATCCACCGCATCATGCGAGCCTTCCTTCTCGCCGCCGCCGCCTTCGGCACGCTCGCGGCCGGTGCGCCGGGGCCGCAGCAGATCGTGTTCGCGCGCGTGTTTCCGCAGCCGGGGCAGATCGGGCTGTTCGTCGCCGCGGCCGACGGCAGCGGGGAACGTCCGCTGCTCGCGTCCCGCGACATCGACTACGACGCCGCGTGGTCGCCCGACGGCGAGTGGATCGTCTTCACGTCCGAGCGCGAAGGCTCCGCCGATCTGTTTCGCGTGATGGCCGACGGCACGGGCCTCGAGCGCCTCACCGACAGCCCCGCGTACGACGATCAGGCAGCCTTCTCGCCCGACGCCAAGCGGCTCGTGTTCGTCACGACGCGCAACGGCGGCACCGCCGATCTCTGGACGATGGATCTGCAGACGCGCCGCGCGCGCGCGTTGACGTCGGGCCCCGGCGGCGACTTCCGCCCGGCGTGGTCGCCCGACGGCAAGTGGATCGCGTTCTCATCCGATCGGCAGAGCAGCCTGCCGTTCGCGCACGGCCGCTGGGAGCATTTGCAGCTCGCCGACCTCTACGTGATTCACCCGGACGGCTCCGGCCTGAAAGCGATCACGACGCACGGGAATTTCTGCGGCAGCCCGAAGTGGACCGCCGACAGCCGCCGCGTCGTCGCGTACTGCATGACGGCGGAGCAGACGCTCGACAACCGCCGCGCGGCGCCGGAGCATCCCGAGGACACGCGGATCGTGGCGATCGACGTCGCGACCGCCGCCGCGACGAGTCTCGCGTCGGGCCCCGGCGTGAAGTTCAACCCGTCGCTCGTCGCCGGCGGCGAGCTCGCGTACATCCGCAAGGACGGCGGCGCCGAGGCCGCGGGGATCTATTACGCGTCGCGCGGCCGCGGACCGAAGGGCGACATCCGCACCGCGTCGTGGTCGCCGGACGGCCAGCGCGTCGTCTTTCACAAGCGGCAGCCGATCGTTCCACCGGCGTGGAAGAAGACGTGGAGCCGCAGCGCCGACTACGAGCTGACGCTCACGGGCCAGCTGCCGTCGTTCAGCCCGTCCGGCGATCGCTTCGTCGTGACGACACGCCCGGTACCCGGCACCGTCTTCGGCGCGGGCGTCGGGATCGCGGCCACCGGCGGCGACAAGGTCGACGTGATTTATCAGGACAAGGGCAAAAACGTCCTCGGCTCGCAGTGGTCGCCGAGTGGCGACACGATCATCTTCGGCCTCGGCGGCTTCAACGCGTTCTTCAACGGCTTCAAGGGGCTTTTCCTGAAGCCCGGCGATCGTGAAGAAGGAGGCGCGCAGATTGCGACGATCGCGCCCGACGGCACCGGATTTCGCGAGGTGACGAGCGGGCCGGCCAACAAGAGCTTCCCGTCGATGGCACCCGACGGCAAGCGGTTCGTCTACCGCACGTTCGGGCCCGATGGCGAGGGGCTTCGCATCATGAACCTCGAGACGCGCGCGGTGACGGCGCTCACGAACGGCTACGACAACTTCCCGCTGTGGTCGCCGCGCGGCGATCTGATCATGTTCTCGCGGCAGGCGAACGGCGACTACGAGATCTACACGATCAAGCCGGAGGGCGGCGAGCCGAAGCGGCTCACCTTCTCGCGCGGCAACGACGCGCACATGGCGTGGTCGCCCGACGGCGAGCGCATCGTCTTCGCGTCGACGCGGATGGGATTCAAGGACGAGATGACTTACACGGACGCGCCGCAGCCGTACGGCGAGCTGTTCGTGATGCGGTACGACGGCGCGAACCTCGAGCAGCTGACCGACAACCAGTGGGAGGACGGCACGCCGGCGTGGGTGCCGGCGCGCAAGCTGACGTCCAGGGTGGTGCCGCAATGACGATGACGATCCGGCAGTTGACGATGGCGGAGCTCGAGGCGGGGCTCGAGGAGATCCTGCAGTCGCCGGCCGACGACGGGCTGCTCGAGATGATCGTGCGGCGGCCCTCGCCCGGGCAGCGCGACGTGATCCAGAGGGGCGAGCTCGATCCGGCCCTCGGTCTTGTCGGCGACACGTGGTCCGAGCGGACCAGCCGGCGCACGCGCGACGGCTCGCCGCATCCCGAGATGCAGCTGAACATCATGAACGCGCGCGTGGTGGCGCTCGTCGCGCAGCACGCGTCGCGCTGGCCGCTCGCCGGCGATCAGCTGTTCGTGGACCTGGATCTCAGCGCGGCGAACCTGCCCCCGGGCACGCGGCTCGCGCTCGGCACCGCCGTGATCGAAGTGACGGCGGAGCCGCACACCGGCTGCAGCAAGTTCCTCGAGCGCTTCGGGCCCGACGCGACAATGTTCGTCAACGCGTCGGAGCGCCGCGATCTGCACCTGCGCGGGATCAACGCGAAGGTCGTGACGCCCGGACGGATTCGCGTCGGCGATCGCCTCACGAAAATGGGCGGGGAATCATGACGAAGCGCCGCTTCGCGGCGCTTGATGCAATTAGGAATTAGAGGAATTTGGAATGTGGAATTCGTGACGGTCACGACGCATTCCAAATTCCAAATTCCAAATTCCAAATTCTTAATTCCTGCTGCCCTTCGCCAGATACGTCTTCGTCTGCTGGCCGACGATGTCGAGGAGGTTGCCCATCGCGAGGTTGACGTCGATGAGGTGCAGGCCCCAGTTCGCCAGGACGTTGCCGGCGGCGCCGATGTCGCCGCTGATGTCGTCCACGCGCGGATCGTTCGGGTCGCCGTGCACGGTCACCTCGAGATAGCCCGACGCGTTGTCGTTCGACGCGCACCTGGCCGTCAGCAGCCCGGGGACGCTCACCCACGGCGTGTCGACGTTCTGCTCGGGCGTCACCCACGGCTTGGGCGGCGTGGTGCCCGTGATCGTGCGGCCGGCCGCGTCGAGATAGGCGTGCAGCTGGCCGCTGCCGCCGCCGAGCGCCGCGGGGTTGGTGCAGGCGGCCGCGAGGTTCGCGTCCGGCACGCGGCCGAAGAGCGTGTTCGCCGGCGGCGGAATCGTCGAACGGAACGACGCGAACGTGATCACGCAGCCGATCTGCGACGCCGATCGGCAGAGCGGCACGTGCTGGAACGAGCCGCCGACGTCTTTCCCTTTCGGCACGGCGATCGTCGTGCCGAGCAGAATCGCCGACACCATGCGCGACTGAATCGGCTTGCCGTCGATCTCCTCGCGGATCAGGCGATTGAGGATGAACGAGCCCTGCGAGTGCGCGACGAGCACGACGCCGCGGCCTTTGTTGTCGTGCTGCAGGTAGGAGTTCCACGCGTTCTTCACGTCGTCGTACTGGATGCCCTGATCGAGCGTGACGGCGGCGCCCGGCGCGAGCATGCGGCGCAGGCCGGCGAGCGTCACCTGGCGATACATCGGCGCGTACGGCAGGCACTTCGACGCGAAGCGCGCGAACTGCTGCTTGATCACGTTGAGCTCGGCAGGATCGGCGGTCATGTCGCTCGTCGGCGTCGGATCGGTGGAGACCGTCGGGTAGACGTAGAAGCAGTCGATCGGCGCCCGCGGATCGGCGCTCCACGTTTCGCGCGTGAGCGTGCCGTCGGCGGCGACGACCGTGGCCGTCTCGTCCACCGCGCACGCGTCCTTGCCGCCGGGTCGGCACAACCACGTCTTCGGATCGCTGTAGTCGTTCGGCTTCGGCGGCGCCGCGTCGGCGGCCGGCTGCGCGGCGGGCGCGGGCGGCTGGGCGGACGCCACGGCAGGGGAAGCCGACGCGCCTGCGGCGAGCAATGCAATGAGTGCGGCTTGTCTCAACACGGGAGCCTCCAGCGGCCACTGTCAGTCGTATGAAAGCTACGGTCGAGGGGCCGCGCGCAACGGCGGATGACTGCGGCGGATGCTACCACGGATAGAATGCGCGGGGAGTTGCCGTGAAATACGAGCGTCCCACCGTCGTCGAAGGACTGTTCAACCGCGTCTTCGGGCTGCTGGTGCGCGCCGGCATCGGCCTGCGCCACAACGTGCTGCTGCAGGTGCGCGGCCGCAAGTCCGGCCGCATCTACTCGACGCCGGTGAACGTGCTCGAGCACAACGGCCGCCGCTATCTCGTGGCGCCGCGCGGCGACACGCAGTGGTCGCGCAACGCGCTCGCGGGCGGTGAGGTGACGCTCGTCCGCGCCTTCCGCGGCGAGACCGTGAAGGTGCATCCGATCGCCGACGCGGCGAAGCCCGAGATCCTGAAGGCGTACCTCGACGCGTTCGCGACCACCGTGCAGCGGTATTTTTCCGTCCGCGCGGGATCGCCGGTGGATGCGTTTCGCGCCGTCGCCGCCGATTATCCAGTGTTCGAGATCACGCGGCAGTGACGACGATCAACGCAGAGCACGCAGAGCACGCAGAATCATTGGGTCGTCGATGTATCAAGACGTTGTAGGGCGAGGCTTTCAGCCTCGCCTCTGGCGACCCTGAAAGGGTCGCCCTACGCTGGCGTCAGGGGCGTAATATGCGAGCCATGAAAAGAGT
>QHWK01000059.1 GCA_003223775.1 Acidobacteriota bacterium | reverse complement strand
GCTCGCGGATCTCGCCGAGCAGATCGTCCACCTGCCCTTTGACCGGCCGCACTTCGATCGGCGGATCGATGAGCCCCGTCGGCCGGATGATCTGCTCGACGACGACGCCCTGCGACTTCGAGAGCTCGTAGGGCCCCGGCGTCGCCGAGACGAAGACCACCTGCTTGACGCGCGCCTGCCACTCCTCGAAGTTGAGCGGGCGGTTGTCGAGCGCCGACGGCAGGCGGAAGCCGTACGCGACGAGCACTTCCTTGCGCGAGCGGTCGCCGTGATACATGCCGCGGATCTGCGGCACGGTCTGGTGGCTCTCGTCGACGATGATCAGCGCGTCGCCAGGCAGGTAGTCGAGCAGCGTCGGGGGCGGGTCGCCCGGCGCGCGCCCCGTGAGGTGGCGCGCGTAGTTCTCGATGCCGTGGCAGTAGCCGATCTCGCGGATCATCTCGAGGTCGAACATCGTGCGCTGATGCAGCCGCTGCGCCTCGAGCAGCTTCCCCTCGCCTTCGAGCTTCGAGCGGTACCAGGCGAGCTCCTCTTTGATCGTTTCCACGGCGCGCCGCGTCCGCTCGCGCGGCGCGACGAAATGCGATTTCGGATAGACGGCGATCTTGTCGTGGCGCTTCAGCGTCTTGCCCGTCAGCGGATCGAACGTCGAGAGCTCGTCCACGTCGTCGCCGAAGAGCTCGATGCGAAGGCCGTTCTCTTCGTAGGACGGAATCACCTCGACGATGTCGCCGCGGACGCGGAAGGTGCCGCGGGCGAAGTCGTGGTCGTTGCGCTCGTACTGGATCTCGACGAGCTTGCGGAGGATCTCCTCGCGCGTGATCCGCTGGCCGCGCTCGAGCGGCAGCAGCATCCCGTAGTACGCCTCGGGCGAGCCGAGGCCGTAGATGCACGACACGCTCGCGACGATGATGACGTCGCGCCGCTCGAAGAGCGAGCGCGTCGCCGACAGACGCATGCGATCGATCTCGTCGTTGATCGTCGCTTCCTTCTCGATGTACGAGTCGGTGGCCGGCACGTAGGCTTCGGGCTGGTAATAGTCGTAGTAGCTGACGAAGTACTCGACCGCGTTGTCGGGGAAGAAGCGGCGGAACTCCTGGAAGAGCTGCGCGGCGAGCGTCTTGTTGTGGACCATCACGAGCGTCGGCCTGTTCACGCGCGAGATGGTCTGCGCCATCGTGAAGGTCTTGCCCGAGCCGGTGACGCCGAGCAGCACCTGGTGCGGATCGCCGCGCTCGAGGCCCTCGACCAGCTCGCCGATCGCCCGCTCCTGATCGCCGGCGAGCGAGAAGTCGGAGACGAGATTGAAGCGATCGTACAGCGACGGCATACGAACCCTGAATCGTACTATGGCTGATGGCTGATGGCTAATGGCAATGGTTGATGGAAGATGGAGGGGCTCACCGTCGGCCATACCATGCCATCAGCCATCGACCATGCCATCAGCCATCAGCGATCAGCCATGACAGATCAGCGGATCACGATTTGTTGTCGTTCTGGTGCTTCCGGGGCCGATAGCGCGATCAGACGCGCTGCATCTGCGCGACGTCGTAGTGCGACAGCAGCTCGGGCGGCGTAAAGTCGGACGGGATGTTGTTCAAGTCGACGCCCGTCACGTCCGCCATCCGCTCCTTGAACCAGAGACACAGAGGGTAACAGAGGACGCGGAGCGCCCGGCGACGTATTTGTCCAATCTCGGCGCACTTTGACGGCGCGCGTCCGGCACGCGCGCAGCCTAGGAGCAACGCCTGCAGCGAGGCTCCGAGCACTCTCAGCGTCAGTTCGTGTAAGCGTATAATCGCAGGTTGGTACCTTGATGCGGTGTCTAGCCGTCTGTCAGGACGAGTTGGTCATCAGGATGCTCGACGAGATCCTGCTGCCCGGCTTCGAGGTCGAGTTCATCGTCGAACAGCGGCCGCTGGCGCGCAAGCTGCACGACGCGGGCGTCACGGTCACCGTCGGCGACCCGCGCCGCACCGACACCTGGCTCAAGGCGGATCTCGGCCCCTCCACCTGCGTCATCATCGAGGACAACGGCAAGCGCAGCCCCAAGAAGATCGTCGACGCGGTGCGCGACGCGGGCGGCACGCTCGTCTACGTCCTCGGCATCGGCGCGGAGCGGCATGAGGACTCTCGGGCCGAATTCGCCGACGTCGCCTACCTGTCGATGTCCGAGCTGTTCGGCGGGCCGCTGCTCACCGAATTCAGCCGCTCCCTGACGCGCGCGCGCGTGCAGCAGTACCAGCGCTACTTCAGCGACGCCGACCGCGTGCTGATCATGCTGCACAACGATCCCGATCCCGACGCGATGGCCAGCGGCCTCGCGCTGCGCAACGTCCTGCGCCGCACGAAGACGACGGCGATCATCGGCGCGATTCAGGGGGTGACGCGGCCGGAGAACCTCCGGATGGTGAATCTGCTCGACATCCACGTCGAAGCGATTACGCACGAGTCGCTGCGCGAGTACGACCGCGTCGCGATGGTCGACGTGCAGCCGCACTATTTCGGCGGCGTCATCGATCGCGTCGACCTCGTGATCGATCATCACCCCGAGCAGCCCGGCTACACGGCGGTCTTCAAGGACATCCGGCCCGACTACGGGTCGACGTCGACGATCCTCACCGAGCACCTGCGCGCCGTCGACGTGAACATCTCCGAGCGCACGGCGACCGCGATGCTCTACGCGATCAAGTCCGACACGCTCTTCTTCAACCGCTCGACCAACCGCGTCGACCTCGAGGCGTTCTCGTATCTGTATCCGCTCTCCGACGCGGCCCTCATCCGCAAGATGGAAGGCGCCGAGATCACGCTCGAGCGGCTCGACTACGTCCTGCGCGCGTTCAAGGACGGCACGCTCGCCGAGCAGGTCTTCTGCGCCTTCCTCGGCTCGCTGCCGCGCGAGGACTTCATCCCCTACGTCGCCGACTTCTTCCTGCAGCTCGAAGACGTCAAGTGGACGATCGTCGCCGGCATCGTCAACGACTCGCTGATCGTGTCGGTGCGCAACCTCGGATACACGAAGAACGCCGGCGAGTTCGTGCGCCGCTTCTTCGCCGACATCGGCAGCGCCGGCGGCCATCGCGCGATGGCGAAGGCCGTCGTCCCGATGCGCGCGTTCCGCGAGAAGTTCGGCGATCTGCCGGGCGAGCTGATCGGCGCCAAGCTCCAGGATCTCGTGCGCGACTTCCTCGCGCACGAGCAGCCGGCCCCCGAGAAGAAAAAAGAAGTCGTCCGCTGATCGCGATCGCGGATCAGCGCGCGCGATCGACGAACGCGCGCCACGCGCGGTTGGCGCCGGGGTCGGACTCGTCGAGCTCGACGCCGCACAGCCACGGGCCGCCGGCGCCCGCGGCGCAGGTCCACACCGGCCGCGCGCGCAGCGCGAGCCCTTCCTCCGGCAGCGCGAGCGCCTGCGTCGATTGCGGCGGCTCGACGATCCGCTGCGAGAGCTCGAGCCGCACGCCCCCGTAGCTGAGGTCGACAACGATGCCGGGCACGATGCCGAGCGCCGCGGCGACCTCGCGCGGCGGCGCCGATCGCGGCCAGCGGCGCGCGCGCGTCGGGCGCGGCCGCTCGCCGCGCGCGTCGAGCAGGCGGCCGAGCACGCCGAGGAAGAGTTTCCACGCGACCGGCTGCACGAGAAAAGCCGCGTTCCAGCTTGCTGCAGTCGCTTGTAACACCGGGTCGGGCGCGGCGTGCGTCACGATGCACACAAGCTCCGGGAGCGCCGGCCGGCTGCCGATCACCAGCTGCAGGCCGTTGTAGCCGCCGAGGCGCACCGAAGTGACGAGGACGTCGGGCCGGGCAATCGCGAGGCGGCAGCGGGCGTCGGCGAACGAGGCGGCCTGCATCACGAGATAGCCGGCGTCGGCGAGCGCCGTGGCTGCCGCGCGCAGCGCCTGCAGATCCGCGTCGACGACCAGCACGGTATCGGGGGTCACACACGGCGGGTATTTACAAGCCGCGTGCCGGAATGCCTGCTCGTGCAGGCACAGGTGCTTGCCCGGGCACGAAGATCCTGCTACCGTGGGGCGATGGAGGTCCGGCGGCTCGTGACGCGCGCCTGCACGGTCTGCGAGTGGGAGGGCCAGGCCGTCGAGCAGGGCGATCGCCCGACGGCCGGCTGCCAGTGGTGCCACGCACCGACCCGCGTGGTCAGCGAGGAGCTGCTCGTGCCGATCGCGCCGGGACGGAATCCGTTCGCTGCCGCGCTCAGCCGCCTCGGCGCCGCGCGCGGCGGGCGGGTGCGGGCTGAGCGCCTCAGTGCGGCACGGCGGCGCGAGATCGCCCGCGCCGCGGCGCTGGCGCGCTGGCGGCGCGGGTGAAATTAAGAATTTTTAATTCCTCTAGCCGAGCGCCTGATCGAGATCCGCGACCAGGTCGGCTGCGTCCTCGAGCCCCACCGACAGCCGCAGCATCCCGCGCGTCACGCCGGCGGCGCGCAATTGCTCGTCGGTGTGGCCCCATTGCGACGTGAGCACCGGCATGCTGATCAGCGACTCGATGCCGCCGAGGCTCGCGGCGCGCTTGACGACCTGCAGCCGATCGTAGACGCGCGCCGCGCGGTCGTAGCGGCCGTCGAGATCGAAGCACACCATGCCGCCGTAGCCGCTCATCTGCCGGCGCGCGATGTCGTGATCCGGGTGCGACGTCAGCCCGGGATAGTAGACGCGGCTCACCCGCCGATCGTCGGAGAGGAACGCCGCCACCGCGAGCGCGTTCGCGTTGTGCTGCGCGACGCGCAGCGGCAGCGTCTTGAGCCCGCGCCCCAGCGCGTAGGCGGGGTACGGATCCATCACCGTGCCGACCTGCCGGCGCGCCTTCTCGATCGGCGCCACCAGCGCGCGCGGGCCGGTGACGACGCCGCCGGTCACGTCGCTGTGGCCGTTCAGGTACTTCGTCGCGCTCTGCATCGCGAGATCGATCCCGAGCGCGAGCGGCTGCTGGTTGATCGGGCTGGCGAAGGTGTT
>QHWK01000058.1 GCA_003223775.1 Acidobacteriota bacterium | reverse complement strand
TCGCACTCGCCTCGCGGAGCGTGCGGGGCGAGCGAACGCTGCGGTCTCAGGCGCAGTGATTGATGCGCTCGACGCGTACTATCGCCTGCTTGCGCGGTGGAACCGAACGATCAACCTGACGGCGCTCTCGTTGGACCCGCTGGCCGACGAAGCGCTCGATCGGTTGTTCATCGAGCCTCTGGCCGCAGCCCCCTACATCCGGGAGGCATTAGACGTCACGCCGCTATCTGTATGGTTCGACTTGGGCTCTGGCGGCGGCTCACCGGCGATTCCGCTGAAGATCGCTGCGCCGCAGCTTCACTTGACAATGGTCGAGTCGCGGTCACGCAAGGCAGCGTTCCTGTCGGAGGCGGTGCGGGCGTTGAACCTCGGCAATGCGGAGGTCGTGAATGTGCGCTTCGAGGATCTTCACGCGCCTGAGCCGGCGGCTGATCTGGTGACGGTCCGCGCCGTTCGCGCCGACGATTCGCTGAATACTGCGGTGGCCGCGCTACTCAACGATGCAGGTGTATTCGCGGTCTTCGGACCGAAACCCTCGCCAGGCGAAGCGTGGGAAGTTATACGTACCGTTCAACTTCTGCCGTCGGCCGAGGCGAGCCAGCTCAGTCTCAGCCGTCGTGTTCCACGTGGAACAAATCGATTGACGCCGATCTGACAGTTCCGTATCCTGCTGGCGATTGCTCTTCGGCAGAGAATACCAAACGATAGGTCATTAGACCGATAAATGACACGCATCGTCGCCATCGCCAATCAGAAGGGTGGCGTTGGCAAGACCACAACCGCCATCAACCTGGCCGCGTCGCTCGCGCTCGCCGATCAGCGCATCCTTCTCGTCGACGTCGATCCGCAAGCCAACCTGACGAGCGGCGTCGGACAGAAGGGCAGGGCGTCTGCGGCCGGCACGATCTACGACGCGCTCACGGCGCCCGACGCCATCGTCGACGCGCGCCCTTACATCCTCGCCACGACGGTCGATCGCATGGATTTGATTCCGGCCGATCGGAATCTCACCGGCGCCGAAATCGAGCTGGTGGCGCTCTCGCGGCGTGAAGAGCGGCTGCGCACGCTGCTCGGATCGGTTCGCGGCGCCTACGACTACATCTTCGTCGACTGCCCGCCCTCGCTCGGCCTCCTCACGCTCAACGCGCTCGTCGCCGCCGACGCGGTGCTGATTCCGCTGCACTGCGAGTACTTCGCGCTCGAGGGTCTCGCCGATCTCGTGGGCACGCTGAAGCGCGTGCGCGCCGCCTACAATCCCGCGCTCGACATCGAAGGCGTGCTGCTGACGATGTTCGACGAGCGGACGAATCTCGGTCAGCAGGTCGCGACCGACGTCCGCGGCTTCTTCAAGGAAAAAGTGTTCCGCACCGTGATCCCGCGCAACGTCCGCCTCGGCGAAGCGCCGAGCCACGGCATGCCGGTGATTCTCTACGACGTCAAATCGCGCGGCGCGGAAGCGTACCTCGCGCTCGCGCGCGAAGTCCTCGCGCGCTCGGCCGCGACCGCCGCATGACGCTTGAACGGGAAACGCTCATGGAAAAACGCCCCGCGCTCGGCAAAGGCCTCAGCGCGCTCATTCCCGACGCGCCGGAGCCGCACGCCGCGCCGCTCGAAGCCGACATCGATCGTCTGACGCCGAACCACTTTCAACCGCGCGTCGCCGTCGACGACGCGCGGCTGCAGGATCTCGCGCAGTCGATTCGCGCGAACGGCGTCATCCAGCCGATCGTCGTGCGCAGGAGCGGCGACAACTTCCAGATCATCGCGGGCGAGCGGCGCTGGCGCGCGTCGAAGCTCGCCGGCCTCCCGCGCGTCCCGATCGTCGTCAAGGAGGTGGCGCCGGGCCAGGAACGGTCGCTCCTCCAAATGGCGCTCATCGAGAACATTCAGCGCGAGGATCTCAACCCGATCGACGAGGCGCTCGCGTATCGCCGTCTCGCCGACGAGTTCCATCTGACGCAGGAAGACATCGCGGCGGCCGTCGGGAAGGATCGCGCGTCGGTGGCCAACTACGTCCGCCTCCTCAAATTACCCGAGGAAGTTCGCGCGGAGGTCGCGTCCGGACGGCTGACGATGGGCCACGCGCGCGCGCTGCTGTCGCTGCCCGACGACGCGGAACAACGGCGCGTCGCGCGCGACGTGATCGCGCGCAGCCTCTCGGTGCGCGAAACAGAATCGATCGTCAAGAAGGCCGTGGAACATGGATCGCCTACGCGCGAGGCCGCCGCGCCGAAGCCGGTCGACGTCCACACGCGCGCGGCCGGATCCGGATCTACGAGCAGCTGACGGAGCGTTGAACCCACGATCGAAAGGAGCCCGAGGCCATGCGTCTGACCCAAATGGTCGCCTGCGCCGGTTGAGCGAGCAAACTCGCCGCAGGCGAGCTCGCTCAGGTGCTGAGTGACATCCCCGCATCGATCGACGACCGCGTCCTGGTGGACTTCCGGACCGCGGACGATGCGGGTGTGTACCGCTGGGAGAGCGGACCTGCGCTCGTGCAGACGGTGGACTTCTTCACGCCGATCGTCGACGACCCGTACGTCTACGGCCAAATCGCCGCGGCAAACGCCCTGAGCGACGTCTACGCGATGGGCGGCGTTCCCCTGACGGCGCTCGCGATCGCCGCGTTCCCGAAGGAAGGCGTCGAGCCCGAAACGATTCGCCGCATTTTCCGCGGCGGCTTCGACAAACTTCGGGAAGCGGGCGTCTCGCTGCTCGGCGGCCACACGGTGCAGGACCAGGAGATCAAGTTCGGCTATGCCGTGACCGGTTCGATCGATCCGTCGCGCGTGCTCACGAACGCCGGCACGCGCGCGGGCGACGTCCTCTTCCTCACCAAGCCGCTCGGCACCGGCATCGTCGGCACGGCGATCAAGTTCGATCGCGCGGAGACGGCGCTGGCGGACGCGGCCGTGCAGTCGATGCGCACGCTGAATCGCGCGGCCGCCGACGCGCTGCGCGCGCTGAGGGTGGACGCCGTCCACGCCTGCACCGACGTCACCGGCTTCGGGCTGATCGGCCACGCGACGGAGATGGCGCGCGCCAGCGGCGTGACGATCGCGATCGACGTCGCGCGCGTTCCGGTATTCGACGGCGTGCTCGCCATCGCCGCGATCAACCGGTCCGGCGGCATGGCGACGAACGAGGAGCATTTCGGCGCCGGCGTCCGGCTCGGTGGAGCTGTGCCGGCCGATCGCCTGGCCGCGCTGTACGACCCGCAAACCTCTGGCGGGCTGCTGGTTGCGGCGGCGGCTGACGCCGCGCCGCAGGTCGAGGCGGCGCTGCGCGGCGCCGGCGTGCCGGCTGCACGGATTGGCCGAGCTGAGCCTCTCGATCGCGGCCTGCACATCGCGCTCCGGGCGTGATATAAAATCAGGCTGCTTGTGAAACTCTTCTCAAGCTCGCAGCAAACCACCGCGTGACGAACAAAACCGCCGCTCTTCGCTACGCCCGCGCCCTTCTCGACGTCGCCGTCAAGGAGAAAGCCGATCTCGAGCAGATCGAGCGCGATCTCGCGGAGTTCGTGGATCTGCTGCGCGCCTATCCTGCGCTCGAGAAAGTCCTGCTGAACCCCGCGGTGCCGGTCACGCGCAAGCGTCAGGCGGTTGAAGATCTGATGGCGCGCGCGAAGTTCTCGCCGATTCTCTCGAAGCTGCTCGTCATGCTCGCCGAGCGCGATCGCCTGGTGCTCTTGCCGGATATGCTGGCCGCCTATCGCGATCGATTGATGGACTATCGGCACGTCGCTCGCGCGGAAGTGACGACGGCGTCGCCGCTCGACGCGAAGCACGTGCAGGCGATTCAGGCGGGGCTCGCGACAGCCACCGGCCGCACGGTGACGGTGACGACGAAAGTGGATCCGTCGATCATCGGCGGCATCGTCGCGAGAATCGGCAGCACCGTGTACGACGCGAGCATCGCGCACCAGTTGGACCGGATGAAGGAACGGCTCGAGAACGCGTAGGGAGTGAGGGCCCTGGCCGTCACAGCCGCCCGAGCCCTACTCCGACAGGACACAGCATGGACATCAAGGCCGAGGAAATCTCCAAGATCATCCGCGACCGGATCGGCAGCGCCGCGGTGGACGTCGACGTCGCCGAAGTGGGCACCATCATCTCGATTGGCGACGGCATCGCGCGCGTGCACGGCGTCGACAACGCGATGGCGGGGGAAATGCTCGAGTTCCCGCACGGCGTGTACGGCATCGCGCTGAACCTCGAGGAAGACAGCGTCGGCGCGGTGCTGCTCGGCGAGTTCCGCGAGATCAAGGAAGGCGACCAGGTGAAGCGGACCGGCCGCATCATCTCCGTGCCCGTCGGCGAGGAGCTGCTCGGCCGCGTCGTCAACGCGCTCGGCCAGCCGATAGACGGCAAGGGTCCGATTGGGACCAAGCAGTTCGCGCCGATCGAGCGGCTCGCGCCCGGCGTCGTCGATCGGCAGTCGGTGAAGGAGCCGCTGCAGACGGGGCTCAAGGCGATCGACGCGATGGTGCCGATCGGCCGCGGGCAGCGCGAGCTGATCATCGGCGACCGGCAGACCGGCAAGACGGCGGTGGCGATCGACGCGATCCTCAACCAGAAGGACACCGGCGTCATCTGCATCTACAACGCGATTGGCCAGAAGCAGTCCACCGTCGCGCAGGTCGTCCGCACGCTCGACGAGAACGACGCGATGCGCTACACGATCGTCGTCGCGGCGTCGGCGGCCGATCCGGCGCCGCTCCTCTACATCAGCCCCTATTCGGCGTGCACGTTCGGCGAGTACTTCCGCGACAGCGGCCGCCACGCGCTCGTGGTCTACGACGATCTCTCGAAGCACGCGCAGGCGTACCGCGAGATCTCGCTGCTGCTGCGCCGGCCGCCGGGGCGCGAAGCGTACCCGGGCGACGTCTTCTATCTGCACTCGCGGCTGCTCGAGCGCGCGGCGAAATTGAACAAGGAGCTCGGCGCCGGATCGCTGACCGCGCTGCCGATCATCGAGACGCAGGCGGGCGACCTCTCGGCCTACATCCCGACCAACGTCATCTCGATCACCGACGGGCAGATCTTCCTCGAGTCGGATCTCTTCCACCAGGGCGTGCGGCCGGCGATCAACGTCGGCAACTCGGTGTCGCGGGTCGGCGGGTCGGCGCAGATCAAGGCGATGCGGCAGGTGGCCGGGACGCTGCGGCTGACGCTGGCGCAGTACCGCGAGCTGGCGGCGTTCGCGCAGTTCGGCAGCGATCTCGACAAGTCGACGCAGGAGCAGCTCAATCGCGGCGCGCGGCTCGTCGAGATCCTCAAGCAGCCGCAGTACGAGCCGCTCGCGATCGAGCGACAGGTCGCCATCATCTTCGCCGGCACCAACGGCTATCTCGACAAGGTCGCGCTGCCGGACGTCCGCGCGTTCGAGACCGATCTGTACCGGTTCATCGAGACGCGCTCCCCGCAGGTGTTCACCGGCATCCGCGAGAAGAAGCAGCTGGACGACGAGACGAGGGGCGCGCTCGACGCGGCGGTGAAGGAATTCGCGAAGGACTTCGCGGCGCGAAAGGCGGCCGCGGCGTGACGGCGAACAACGCAGAACTCTCATGCCATCACTGATCGATCTCCGGCGGCGGATCCGCGCGGTCAAGAACACGCAGCAGATCACGAAGGCGATGAAGATGGTCGCCGCGTCGAAGCTGCGCCGATCGCAGGAGCGGATCATGAACGCGCGGCCCTACGCCGTGCAGATGCAGCGCGTGCTGTCGAGCGTCGCGTCGCGCGTCGACCCGGCGATCCATCCGCTGCTGACAACGCGGGAGATCGGGCCGGACAGCAAGACGCTGGTGGTTCTCGTGAGCGGCGACAAGGGGCTCGCCGGCAGCTTCAACACGAACGTGATCAAGGCAGGCGGCGCGTTCATCGTCGAGAGCCGCCAGAAGGTGACGCTCGGCCTCGTCGGGCGCAAGGGCCGCGACTTCTTCTCGCGCCGCGGCTTTCCGGTGCTGTTCGAGCGCACGGGGCTGTTTCAGAAGCTCCGGTTCGAGGACGCGCGGGAGATCGCGAAGGCGGCGACCGATGCGTTCCTCTCGGGCGAGGTCGATCGCGTCGTGCTGATCTACAACGAGTTCCGATCGGTGATGTCGCAGCGCGTCGTCGTCGATCAGCTGCTGCCGATCGCGCGAGGGGACGTTGATCGCGGCGGCGAGGGAGCGGGCGCGAGCGCCGCGCCGGTGCCGCCGGGCGGCGATGCGCGATCGCAGATCGATTATCTGTACGAGCCGTCGGCGCAGGAGATTTTCAATCAGCTGCTGCCGCGCTACGTCGAGGTGCAGGTCTACCGCGCGCTGCTCGAGTCGAACGCGGCGTTCTTCGCGGCGCAGATGACGGCGATGGACACGGCGACGAAGAACTCCGCCGATATGATCGCGAGCCTCACGCTGTACATGAACAAGGTGCGCCAGGCCGCGATCACGCGCGAGATCATCGAGGTCGTATCGGGCGCGGAGGCGCTGTAGGGACACACCATGCCAACAGCCACGCAGCAAGTCGGAAAGATCGTCCAGATCATCGGCCCCGTCATCGACGTCGAGTTCGAAGCGGGCCGCCTGCCGGAAATCTACAACGCGCTCGAGATCAAGTCGCAGGGCACCGCGGCGGGCGACATCGACATCGTCGCCGAAGTCGAGCAGCACCTCGGCGAGAACCGCGTGCGCGCGGTTGCGATGAAGCCGACCGACGGCCTGCAGCGCGGGATGAAGGCCGTCGACCTCGGCCGTCCGATTACGGTGCCGGTCGGCCCGGAGACGCTCGGCCGCGTGCTGAACGTGCTCGGCGAGCCGGTGGACTTTCCGGATCGGCCGGTGCAGTCGAAAGAGCGGTGGCCGATCCACCGCGCCGCGCCGACGCTCGAGGACCAGTCGACCGAGCTGAAGATGTTCGAGACGGGCATCAAGGTGATCGATCTGCTCGAGCCCTACCTGCAGGGCGGCAAGATCGGCCTCTTCGGCGGCGCCGGCGTCGGCAAGACCGTCGTCATCATGGAGCTGATCCACAACATCGCGCTGAAGCACGGCGGCGTGTCGGTGTTCGGCGGCGTCGGCGAACGTACGCGCGAAGGCAACGACCTCTGGCACGAGTTCCAGGAGTCGGGCGTCATCGACGTCAACGACTCGAGCAAGTCGCGCGCGGCGCTCGTCTACGGACAGATGACGGAGCCGCCGGGCGCGCGGCTGCGCGTCGGGCTGTCGGCGCTCACTGTCGCCGAGTACTTCCGCGACGCGGAAGGCAAGGACGTGCTGCTCTTCATCGACAACATCTTCCGCTTCACGCAGGCGGGGTCCGAGGTGTCGGCGCTGCTCGGCCGCATGCCGTCGGCCGTCGGCTACCAGCCGACGCTGCTCAGCGAGATGGGCGAGCTGCAGGAGCGCATCACGTCGACGAAGAAAGGATCGATCACCTCGGTGCAGGCGATTTACGTGCCCGCCGACGATTACACCGATCCGGCGCCGGCCATCACCTTCGCGCACCTCGACGCGACGACGAACCTGTCGCGCGCGATCTCGGAGCTCGGAATCTATCCGGCGGTCGATCCGCTGGCGTCGACTTCCCGCATTCTCGATCCGCGCATCATCGGCAACGAGCACTACCAGGTCGCACGATCGGTGAAGCAGATTCTCCAGCGCTACAAGGATCTGCAGGACATCATCGCGATTCTGGGCATCGACGAGCTCTCGGAGGACGACAAGCTCACCGTGTCGCGCGCGCGCAAGCTGCAGAAGTTCCTGTCGCAGCCGTTCTTCGTCGCGCAGCAGTTCACCGGCCTCGAGGGGAAGTACGTGCAGATTGCGGACACGATCCGCGGCTTCAAGGAGATCGTCGAAGGCAAGCACGACGAGATCCCGGAGCAGGATTTCTACATGGCCGGCGCGATCGACGAAGTGATCGCGAAGTTCGAGAAGCGCAAGGCGGCGTAGCGGCGCGATGGCTATCCCGACGCGGTTGCAGCTGCAGATCGTCTCGGCCGATCGATCGCTCGTGAACGAGACGGTCGACGAGGTGGAGATCCCCGGCGCCGACGGCTACTTCGGCGTGCTGCCGGGGCACACGCCGCTGCTCGCCGTGCTCGGCGCCGGCGAGTTGTGGTACCGCCAGGGCG
>QHWK01000057.1 GCA_003223775.1 Acidobacteriota bacterium | reverse complement strand
ATCGCGCGGGCCGCCTCGGCGACGTCACGCTGGGATTCGACGACCTCGAGGGCTACCTCACACGGTCGCGCTACTTCGGCGCCGTCGTCGGCCGCTACGGCAACCGCATCGCGAAAGGGCGCTTCACGATCGACGGCCGCGAATTCCGCCTCGCGACCAACAACGGCGACAACCACCTGCACGGCGGCGACAAAGGGTTCGACAAGGTGGTGTGGCGCGCGGAGCCGTTCGAGCGCGGCGGCGACGTCGGCGTCGCCTTCACGTACGTGAGCCCCGACGGCGAGGAAGGCTACCCTGGCACGCTGCGCGCAACGGTCACCTACACGCTGACGCCGCGCGACGAGCTCGCCGTCGAATACAGCGCGACGACCGACAAGGCGACGCACGTCAACCTGACGCAGCACACCTACTTCAACCTCGCGGGCGAGGGGCACGGCGACATCCTGAAGCACCAGCTGGCGATCGACGCCGATCGCTACACGCCGGTCGATGCCGGAATGATTCCGACGGGCGCGATTGTCCCGGTGGCAGGCACGCCGTTCGACTTCCGCAAGCCGGCCGCGATCGGCGCGCGCATCGACAACGCGGACGAGCAGCTGAGGCTCGCCGGCGGCTACGATCACAACTACGTGCTGAACGGCGGCGCCGGCCTGCACCACGCCGCGCGCGTCCTCGATCCGGAGTCAGGGCGCACGCTCGACGTCGCGACGACCGAGCCGGGCATGCAGTTCTACTCGGGCAACAGGCTGACCGGCGCCGCCGGCAAGAGCGGGCACGCGTACGGGGTGCGCGCCGGCTTCTGCCTCGAGACGCAGCACTTCCCCGACTCGCCGAACAAGCCACAGTTTCCCTCGACGCTCGTGCGGCCCGGCGATCGCTACGTGTCGAAAACGGTGTTCACGTTCGGCGTGCAGCAGTAACGGAGGATCGCGCATGAAACGCTGGGGGCTGGCCGCGGCCGTCGCGGCGATCGCGGCGTCGGCCGCCGCGCCGCGCGGCGACGAATCGTATCCGGCCAATTACGTCGGCGCCGCACTCGTGCAGCTGAACGACAACGGCGGATGGTCGTGGTTCATGGATCCACGCGTCATCGTCAACGAAGGCAAGCTGATCATCGGATCGGTGCGCGCCGTCGGCAGCAATCAGGCAAACGTCAGCGATCCGCGGTCGGGTAACGTCGAAGTGTCCGTCTACGAGATCGAGACCGGCGCCACCCACACCGTCGTGCTGCACCCGCACCTCGAGCAGGACGATCACGACGCGCCGGCCTTCTACGTGCGGACCGACGGGCGCATCCTCGCCGTCTACAGCATGCACGCGCGCGAGCGGCGCATGTATTACCGGATCTCCGAGCCGCACAACCCGCTCCTCTGGAGCGCCGCGAAATCGGTCGAGACGCCGGGCGACGACGCCGCCTACGCCGGCAACAACGCGACGTACGCGAACCTGTTCCGGATGCCGAGCGGACGGCTCTACAACTTCATCCGCGCCTTCCACCACGATCCGAATTACATGTACTCCGACGACGACGGCAACACGTGGAAGTACGGCGGGCGCTGGCTGTACGGCAAAGGCGGCTACAGCCCGTACCTGAAGTACGCCGACGACGGCAAAGGGACGATTCATTTCGTCGCGACCGAGGATCACCCGCGCAACTTCGACAACAGCCTCTATCACGGCTACGTCCGCGACGGCGCGATGTACAAGACCGACGGCACGAAGGTCGGCACGCTCAGCACGACGACCGACACGAAGATCGCGACGTGGGATTTCACGAAGTTCTATCAGGGCGGGCCCGACAACGTCGCGTGGATGGTGGACGTCGAGCTCGATCGCAGTGATCGCCCGTACGTGCTGTTCTCGACGCAGGTGGACGGCCGCGGCCTGCCGCGCGGCCAGGGCGGCCTCGACCTGCGCTATCACTACGCGCGGCTCGACGCGAAAGGCTGGCACACGGAGGAGATCGCGCACGCCGGCACCCGGCTCTACCCAGACGAGGACGACTACTCCGGGCTCGGCGCGCTCGATCCGAACAACCCCGACGTCCTCTACATCTCGACCGACGCCGACCCGGTGAGCGGCGCGCCGCTCATCAGCGCCGCCGACGGCAAGCGCCACTACGAGCTGTTCCGCGGCGAGCGGAGCGCGAACGGCAGGTGGACGTTCACGCCGTTCACGCGCAATTCGACGGTCGACAACCTGCGGCCCGTGATCCCCAAGTGGAACGATCGCCGCACGGCGATCGCGTGGATGCGCGGCGCCTACATTCACAATCACGGGGAGTGGTACTCGTCGGTCGTGGCCGCCATCGCGCCGCCGGCGGGGTCGACGCTGCAGACGCAATGAACCGCCGTGAGTTCCTGAAGCGCGCGGGCGCCGCCGGCGCCGCGACGGCGCTTCCCGCGCCCGCTGCCGCACGGCAGCACACCGATGCGCCGCCAGCGTCCGATCGCGATCGGTGGATTGCGATCCTGCGCCGCGTCGCCGATCCGGTCTTGCGCCATGCAGCGGGACGCACGCTCAAGGCGTCGATGCCGGTCGAGCAGGCGCAGGCCGCCGACCGGCGCCCGGTCACGCATCTCGAGGCGGCCGGACGGCTGCTCGCAGGCGTCGCGCCGTGGATCGAGCTGACCGACGACGGCTCGAGCGAGGCGCCAGTCCGCGCGGAGTACGGCGATCTCGCGCGCCGCGCGATCGCGTCGATCGTGGATCCCTCGTCGCCGGATTTCCTGAACTTCACACGCGATCGGCAGCCGCTCGTCGATGCGGCGTTCCTCGCGCAGGGGCTCCTGCGCGCGCCGCACGCGCTGCGCGAGCGCCTGAGCAGCGCGACCGCGCGTCAGCTCGCCGCGGCGCTCGAGTCGACGCGCGTCATCGTGCCCGGCTTCAACAACTGGCTGCTCTTCTCGGCGATCGTCGAGGCGGCGCTGAAGGCGCTCGGCGCGCCGTGGGATCGCACGCGCGTCGACTACGCGCTGCGGCAGCACGACCAGTGGTACAAGGGCGACGGCGCCTACGGCGACGGCCCCGAGTTCCACTGGGACTACTACAACAGCTTCGTCATCCACCCGATGCTCGCCGATGTCCTCGAGGCCTGCAAAGACGAGTCGCCCGCGTGGAGGGATCTCGCCTCGCGCGAGCAGGCGCGCGCGGCGCGGTTCGCTGCCGTGCAGGAGCGGCTCATCGCGCCCGACGGCAGCTTTCCGCCGATCGGCCGCTCGATTGCGTACCGCTGCGGCGCGTTCCACGCGCTCGCGCAGGCCGCGCTTCGCCGCCAGCTGCCCGACGGCATCGCGCCGGCGCAGGCGCGCGCGGCGCTGACGGCCGTCATCCGGCGGACGCTGGAGGCGCCGGACACATTCGACGCCGACGGTTGGCTGCGCATCGGCTTCTGCGGCCATCAGCCGGCGATCGGCGAGACCTACATTTCAACCGGCAGCTTGTATCTCTGCTCCGTCGCCTTTCTGCCGCTCGGCCTTCCGCCGTCCGATCCGTTCTGGTCGGCGGCCGCGCAGCCGTGGACGTCCGCGAAGGCGTGGAGCGGCCAGCCGTTCCCGATCGACCACGCGCTGGCGTAACGAAGATAACCGCAGAACACGCGGAGCACGCAGAGATGCGGGCGCGCGACGGCGGCCGGCGTTGCCGGCCGCTCGACGCGACGAGAAGAGCGCGGCAAACGCAAACCATTGGCATTCAGGGTTTGTGTTTGCCGCTCTTTCGTCGCGTGGGCCCGCGAAGCGGGCCCGTCGTGCGCCCCCGTCTTTTCCGTTCGCGTTTTCGCGACGGTCGTCTCTGCGTTCTTCTCTGCGTTCTCTGCGAGCTCTGCGGTTAAGCGTCGTCGTCACCGCGTCTCGGGCAGCGCCCAGGCGAAGAGCGACGCGCCGCCGCCGACGAGCACGTACTGCCGCCCGTCGAGCAGATAGGTGATCGGCGAGTTCCCCACGCGGCCGATCCCCGAATGCCAGAGCGTCGCGCCGTCGCTCGTGCGCAGCGCCATCACGTTGCCGGCGGTGTCGCCCGTGAAGGTGAGGCCCGATTCGGTCGTGAGCACGCCGGCGCCCGACGCGCCTTCGCCGAGATCGTGGCTCCAGCGAATCTCGCCCGTGCGGTAGTCGATCGCGCGCAGCGCGCTCTTCCCGAACACACCGTAATCGGCGCCCGCCCATCCGTACGCGCCGTGGTCCGGCCTGAAGAAATAGATGCCGTATGCGTCGTGGCTGCTGACGAGCAGCAGTCCCATCTTCGGATCGAAGCTCGGCGATCGGTAGTTCGTGCCGCCGCTCTCGTCGGGCGCGACGAGGCGGCCGTCGCGCGCCGGCTCTTTCGCGGGATTCGGAATCGGCCGCCCATCCTGATCGATCCCGGTCGCCCAGTTCGCCGTCGCGAACGGCTTCGTCAAGAGACTCCGTCCCGTCGTGCGATCGAGCACGTAGAAGTAGCCGTTGCGCGACGCCTGCATCACGAGCTTCGCCGGCGCGCCGTTGAACGATCCGTCGACGAGCACCGGAACTTCCGCCGCGTCCCAGTCGTGCGTGTCGTGGCGCGTCGCCTGAAATCCCCACGCGAGCTTTCCGGTGTCGGGATCGATGGCGAGGATGCTGTCGTGTCGCTCGGACTGCCCGGCGTCCCGGGCGGCGGCGTGCTGTAGAAGACCCACTGCGTCCGGCCGGTCTCCGGATCGACCGACGTCAAGATGCCCGGGAGATTGTCGAAGTCTCCCGCGACGCCGACGAGCAGGTGATTGCGAACCAGGAGCGGCGCGTTGGTCGACCAATATCCCTTCTTCGCATCGGCGATGACGACGTTCCATTTCACCTTGCCGTCGTTGGCGTTCAACGCGACGAGGTGCGCGTCGGGCGTCGTGAAGAAGACGGAGTCCTTGTAGACGGCGACGCCGCGATGGCCGATGTGAAAGCCTTCGTTCGCCGGGTACGCGTAGTGCCAGATCTGATGGCCAGACCGCGCGTCGATCGCCCACACGTGATCGGGCGACGTGATATAGACGACGCCGCTCGCGAGAATCGGCGTCGCCTTGATCTGCGCGGTCTGCCCCGTCGCGAACGCCCAGGCGAGCGTGATCTGATGGACGTTGGCAGGATCGATCTGCACGAGGGTGCTGTGCCGCTGTCCCGTGTAGTCGCCGTGATACGTCGTCCACGCGTCGGCGCCGCTCTGCGCGGCGGCGAACGTTCCGAGCGCGAACGCCGCGGCGACGACGGCTGCGCTACCGCAGCGTCTGCAGGTACGCCAGAACGTTGTGCATGTCGTCATCGGTGTACTTCCCGAGCTGTTCGGCGTGCGCCTCGAGCGGGTTTTCGACCTTGAACTTCACCTGCGGCGCCGGCCACGACCGATAACGGCCCGCATCGTCGGTGAGCGCGATCGTGAACTCGTCGCGATACGCCAGCGCGCCGCGCACCGTTTCGCCCGACGGCAGATCGACGGCGACCTTCGCGCCGCGGCCGTTCGACGGATAGAGCATGCGCTGCAGCAGCTGCAGCCCCTGGAGCCGCGCGGCGAGTCCGGCGAGGTCGCCGGTCGGCGAATGGCACTGCGCACACCGTCCTGCGCCGTTGAAATATCGGCGGCCGGCCTCTGCATCGCCTGTCTGGAGGTCGGCGACGCTCACGCTGCGGCGCGCGCCGGGCGACTCCGCTTTGACTTTCTGATCGCGAACGAAGGCGACGACGGCCGCGAGCTCAGCGTCGGTCAGCCGGAACGCCGGCATGCCTTTGTCGACGCGGCCGTCGCGCACGACGGCGCGGAGCCTGTCGCCCGCCGCCTCGTCGCGCACGAGCGGCGACTTCGTGAGATCGGGACCGGTCTCGCCGCCCATCGCATCGCGGCCGTGGCAGAAGCCGCACTGCGCGGTGAACACGCGCTGCCCCGTCTGCAGCTGCGCCGCCGTCGGCGGCTGCGGCGCGGCGAGCGCGCCGCTGGCGAAGAGGTGAACGAGCACGACAGCGCCAACGGATTCTGCTAGATTGCTCACTCGCTTTCGCATCGCTCGCTCTCTGTCGTGGCGGAATGTATCATGCCTGACCCGTTCGCACCGCGCCCCGAGCACAAGTTCTCCTTCGGTCTGTGGACGGTCGGCAATCGCGGACGCGATCCGTTCGGCGACGCGGTGCGCGAGCCGCTGCCGCCCGAGGACGCCGTCGCGATGCTCTCCGAGGCCGGCGCCTGGGGCGTGAACCTCCACGACAACGATCTCGTGCCGATCGACGCATCGCCTTCGGAGCGCGATCGGATCGTCGCCGGGTTCCGCCGCGCGTGCGAGCGCCACGGCATGGTCGTGCCGATGGCGACGGTCAATCTGTTCTTCGATCCCGTCTTTCGCGACGGCGCGTTCACGGCGAACGATCCGCGCGTCCGGGCCTACGCGGTGCAGAAGACGATGCGCGCGATGGATCTCGCGGTGGAGCTCGGCGCGCGGATTTTCGTGTTGTGGGGCGGCCGCGAAGGCACGGAAACCGACGCGTGCCGGCGGCCGGACGACGCGATCAAACGCCTGCGCGAGGCGGTGAACTTCCTCTGCGAGTACTCGGTCGATCGCCGCTACGGTCTGCGGTTCGCGCTCGAGGCGAAGCCGAACGAGCCGCGCGGCGACATCTACATGGCGACGACCGCCGCGTACCTCGCGTTCATCCCGACGCTCGACCATCCGGAGATGGTCGGCGTGAACCCGGAGGTCGCGCACGAGCAGATGGCGGGGCTGAACGTCCTGCACGCCGTCGCGCAGGCGTGGGAAGCCGGCAAGCTCTTTCACATCGATCTCAACGATCAGTTTCCCGGGCGCTACGATCAGGACTTCCGCTTTGGATCGGCGAACGTGAAGTCGGCGTTCTGGCTGGTGAAGTTTCTCGAAGAGGTGGGCTACGACGGCCCCCGCCACTTCGACGCGCACGCGTACCGGACGGAGGACTACGGCGGCGTCTGCGATTTCGCGCGGGGCTGCATGCGGACGTATCTCGTCCTCGCGGAGCGCGCGCGCCGCTGGCGCGAGGACCGCGAGATCCAGACGCTCGTCGCCTCGCTCGGCGACGGCGATCACGACGCGCCGGCCGTCTCGGCGTATTCGCCGCAGCGGCGCGACGCGCTGCTCGGCGCGGCGTTCGACCGCGCGGCGCTCGCGCGGCGCGGACTCGGGTACGAGCGGCTCGATCAGCTGACGATGGACGTCCTGCTCGGCGCGCGGTAGGAGGGATTCCATGATTCGCGCAGTCCATGCGGCGATCGCGGCGCTCGCAATCGCCTCGCTCGCGCGCGGCGCGGCGCCCGCGCGCGTGATGATACTCGACGGCGAGAGCGCCGGTCCGTACCACCGCTGGCAGGTGGTGACGCCGGTGCTGAAGGTGATGCTCGCCGAAACGCATCTCTTCGACGTCGACGTCGCCACCGCTCCGCCCGCGGGCGCCGACTACGCGGCGTTCAAGCCCGCGTTCGCGCAGTACCGCGCGATCGTCCTCAACTACGACGCGCCGGACGATCGGTGGCCGTCGGAGTTGAAGGACGCCTTCGACCGCTACATGCGCGACGGCGGCGGCCTCGTGGTCGTCCACGCGAGCGACAACGCGTTCCCGGGATGGAAGGCGTACAACGAGATGATCGGGATCGGCGGCTGGCGCAACCGCAACGAGAGCGCCGGGCCGCACTGGTACGTCGAGAACGGCAGGCTGACGCCGGACGCGGCGCCGGGATCGGCCGGCAGCCACGGCACGCGGCTGCCCTTCGCGATCACGGCGCAGGATCAGACGCACCCGATCATGAAGGGCCTGCCGAAGAAATGGATGCACCAGGGCGACGAGCTGTACGCGTCGCTGCGCGGGCCGGGGCGCAACATGACGGTGCTCGCGACGGCGCACTCCGACCAGTCGAACCACGGCACGGGCCGCGACGAGCCGCAGTTGCTCGTCGTCCAGTACGGACGCGGACGCGTGTTTCACACGACGCTCGGCCACGACGTGAACGCGCTCAGCTCCGTGGATTTCGTGGCGACGTTCCAGCGCGGCGTCGAATGGGCGGCGACCGGCGCCGTCACGCAGAGCGTGCCGCCGACCTTTCCGGGCGCCGACACCGTGAGCTACCGCGCCGATCTCGCCGCAATGGATCCCCTGTTCAAGAACGGGTTGAACCCGCTCGATCCGCCGCGTCGGTGACGCTCTATCTCGGCTTCGACTCCAGCACGCAGGGCGTGAGCGCAATCGTCCTCGGCGTCGAGGGCGATCGCGCGCACGTCGTCTTCCAGTCGTCGCTGCAGTTCGACGATGCGCTGCCGCGATACGGCACGCGGCATGGAGTGCTGCCGGGCGACGATCCATCGGTGGCCGTCTCGTCGCCGCTCTTGTGGGCGGACGCGCTCGATCTGATGCTGCGCTCGATCGGCGCGAGCGGCGTCGATCTGCGCGGGCTCGCCGCGATCGCCGGCTCCGCGCAGCAGCATGGCAGCGTCTACCTGAATGCGAGCGCCCGATCCGTTCTCGCCGCCATGGATCCGGCGCGGCCGCCGGGGGAGCAGCTCGCCCGCTCTCTGTCGCGGCCGGTCGCGCCGATCTGGATGGACTCGAGCACCTCGGTCGAATGCGCCGAGCTCGCGGCAGCCGTCGGCGGCAACCTGGCGCTCGCCGCGCGCACCGGGTCGCGCGCCTTCGAGCGGTTCACCGGCCCGCAGATCCGCAAGTTCTTCAAGCGCGAGCCGGACGCCTACGCCGCCACCGACCGCATTCACCTCGTGAGCTCGTTCCTCGCGACGCTGCTCGCCGGCGCTCACGCGCCGATCGATCCTGGCGACGGGTCGGGGACGAACCTGATGGATCTGTCGCGCGGCGACTGGTGGCCGCGCGCGGTGGAGGCGGCGGCGCCGGCGCTCGCGAACAAGCTGCCGGCCATCGCGCCGTCGTGGACGATCGCCGGCACGCTGTCGCCGTACTGGCAGGCGCGCCACGGCCTGCCGGCGGCGCACGTCGCCGTCTGGTCCGGCGACAACCCGTGCAGCCTGATCGGCGCCGGCCTCGTTCGCGAGGGGCTCGCTGCGATCTCGCTCGGCACGAGCGACACGATCTTCGGGCTGATGCGCGAACCGCGGGTCGATCAGACCGGCACCGGGCACGTGTTCGGCGCGCCGACCGGCGGGTTCATGGGGCTCACCTGCTTCTCGAACGGATCGCTCGCGCGCGAGCGCGTGCGCGACATGTTCGGGCTCGACTGGGCCGGCTTCTCGCGCGCGCTCGCGGCGGCGCAGCCTGGCAACGACGGCGGTTTGCTGCTGCCGTGGTTCGTGCCCGAGATCACGCCCTCGGTCGCCGCGCCGGGCATCCGCCGCTCGGGCCTCGAGCCCGACGACGGCCCCGCCAACGTGCGCGGCGTCGTCGAGGCGCAGATGCTGTCGATGGCGCTGCACTCGCGGTGGATGCAGGTGGCGTTCGACACGATTCACGCAACCGGAGGCGCGTCGGCGAACCGCGAGATCCTGCAGGTGACGGCGGACGTCTTCGGCGCCGAGGTGCGCCAGCTCGCCGTGGAGAATTCGGCGTGCCTCGGCGCGGCGCTGCGCGCGCGGCACGCGCACGCCCTCGCCGAGGGACGCCCGCTCGACTGGGACACGATCGTACGCGGCGTCGTCGAGCCGCTGCCGGGAGCGCTGCGGCCCGATCGACGCCGGCACGCCATGTATCAGGATCTGATGCGCGCCTACGCCGAGTTCGAGGCGCGCGCGCTCGGCGTAATTAAGAATTAGGAATTAATTCCTCACCACGGCATCGTCCGCTTGGTGAATTTCCGTCCGGCTTCGGCCGCCTTCTCGTTCGCCGCGCCGATCATCACGCCCTCTTTGATCATGTCGACGACGTTGTCGTCGTTGACGCTGTTCAGGAAGAAGATCTTCTGCGCCTTCGTCGCGGCGAGCACCTTCGAGCGCGCGGCCTGCATCTGCGGCGCATTCACCGACCCGGGCCCGCTCTTCACGCCGAGCGAGAACGCCATGTCGCCGGGCCCCCACTCCGCGAACGCGACGCCGGGAATCTTCGTGTTGGCTTCGGCGTTCTCGAGCGCGTACTTGTCCTCAAGCTTCAGACCGAGCAGCAGCTCGCCGTTCGGGTTGAGCGGCCACGCGTCGGCTTTCTCCCCGTACTGGTCGGCCGTGATGCCCCAGATGCGCGCGGCGGTCGAGTTGCCGTGCACCCCGCGGCGTCCACCGTACGCCGGGAACCGGACGGCCTCGACGAACGCACGCACGGCCCCGGGTGTGTCGGCGTGGCACAGCAGCACGCCGTGGACGCCCGTGGCGAGGACCTGCTGGAACATCCACGCGTTGGCGCGCACGGTCGCCTCGTCGGTGCCGTCCACCGGCACGTTCACGATCACGGCCGGTGTGCGGTGGCCGCTCTTGGTCGGCCCGCCCTTCGCG
>QHWK01000056.1 GCA_003223775.1 Acidobacteriota bacterium | reverse complement strand
CGCGCACCGGCACGTTCGCCGGCTGGTTGTCGGACTGGCGCGGCAGCGCGATGATGACGACGAGCTCCGGCGAGGTGAGCGGACGGCCGCCCGCGTCGCGCGCCACCTGCGGCAGGCTGTCGACGATCGGCAGGTCGGCGCGAAGGACGGCGCTCACGGTCTCCGCCGTCGCGCCCTTGCGCAGGACGATCGCGTTGCCGGGCGAGCCGCTCGCGACGAGCGTCGCGCGGAAGCCCTGCGCGATGGCGAGCGTCATCACGAACACGGCGACCACCATGGCGATCCCGCCGGCGGTCATCGCGGCCGTGCTCTTGCGAACGATCATCGAGCGCAGGTTGTAGTTTGCTATCAATCCCATGCTGTATCACGTCTGGGCTTGGGGGCTAGCCGTGGAATGTAGGGCGACCCTTTCAGGGTCGCCAACAGCTAGCCCCCAGCCCCCGAGCCCCTATGCGGCCCGCCGAAGCGCGTCCACAATCTTCAACCGCGACGCCATCGTCGCGGGAATGAAACCGGCGACGAGGCCGATGAACGCGCTGAGCCCGAGTCCGACGGCGGCATTCGTGTTGTTGACGCCGAACACCGGGATGAACGCGCCGGCCTGGATCAGATTCGGGTTCACGATCACCCGCGCGAGGCCGACGCCGAGCACGCCGCCGATGATCGACATCAGGAGCGCTTCGCCGGCGACGAGCAGGAAGATCGTGGACGAGGGGAAGCCGAGCGTGCGCATGACGGCGATCTCCGTCGTGCGCTCGCGTACCGACATCGCCATCGTGTTGCCGGCCACGAAGAGCGTCGTGATCACGACCGCGAGCGAGATGCTGCCGAGCAGCAGGCTCAGGTTGCCGAACATCGAGACGAACGAGCTCTGGAAGGCGCGCTCCGTGTCGGTCTTCGTCTCGTACGGCGAGTTCGCGAACTTCTGATCGATCGCGGCGGAGACCTGCGCGGCCTGATCGGGGTTCGCGACCTTGATCACGTACCAGCCCGCCTGCCCCTTCACGAGCGAGCGCTCGTCGACGTACTTCCAGTGGAAGAACATCGACTGGTTGTCGACCGCCGCGCCGCCGCTCTTGTAGACGCCGCGGACCGTGAAGTCGTAGTCCTCGGTCCCGTAGGTCGGGATGCCGACCTTCAGCGTGATCTTGTCGCCGAGCTTGAAGCCGTAGCGCCGCGCGAGGCCCTCGCCGACGATGCAGGCGGTGCGATCCTCGACGAACGCCGCGCGCGCCTCGGGCGCGAGCACGATCTCGGGATACATCCGCAGGTAGCTCACCGGCTCGATCGCGATGTTCGCGAAGAAATTCTGCGGATCCTTGTAGATGCCGCCGAACCAGTTCGCCCAGGTAAGGTCCTGCACGCCAGGCGTGCTCCTGATCGTCTCGGCGTGGCTCGTCGGCATCGAGAAGATGAGCGACGTCGATCGAATCGTGACGATGCGCGTCGAGGAGCTCGCTTCGGTGCCGCTGCGGCGCGCGCTCTTCAACACCAGACCAAGGAACTTCATTGCTGTCCTCGGCGACCCTGAAAGGGTCGCCCTACACGATGTTCCCGACCTACCCGACCCTCGTCTGCTCGACGAGCGTGCCCTTCTCCAGATGCAGGAGGTGCGACGCGCGCTCCGCCGCGTGCGGATCGTGCGTCACCATCACGATCGTCTTCTTGTATTCCTGGTTCAGCCGCTGCAGCAGCGTGAGCACTTCGGCCGCCGACTTCGCGTCGAGATCGCCCGTGGGCTCGTCGGCGAGCAGCAGCGTCGGGTCGGTGACGATGGCGCGCGCGATCGCGACGCGCTGCTCCTGCCCGCCCGAGAGCTGCCGCGGGTAGTGCTTCTCGCGATCGCCGAGGGCGACGATGCCGAGCGCCGTCGTCACGTGATCGCGGCGCTGCGCCTTCGTGAGATTCGTCAGGAGCAGCGGCAGCTCCACGTTCTCGAACGCGGTGAGCACCGGAATGAGGTTGTACAGCTGGAAGATGAAGCCGATGTGGCGCGCCCGCCAGCCGGCGAGCGATCGCTCCGGCAGGCTGCTGATCTCGGTGTCGCCGACGCGAACCGATCCGCTCGTCGGCCGATCGATGCCGGCGAGCAGGTTGAGGAGCGTCGACTTGCCCGATCCCGACGGACCCATCAGGCCGAGGAAATCGCCCGCCTCGACGGCGATCGAGACGCGATCGAGCACCGGAATCTCGATCGCGTCGCGCGTGTACGACTTGGTGACGTCTCGCAGCTCGATCAGCGCCATCTTTTCAGGTTCCCTTCACTCGGACGGGCGCGCGATCGGTGAGCGTCGCCGGCGGATTCAGAATCACGGCGTCGCCGGGCACGACGCCGCTGCGGACTTCGATCATGTCGAGCCGCTCGGGGCCGAGCGTCACCGGACGGCGCGCGGCGGCGCCGCCCGCGACGACCCAGACCTGCGGGCGGCCGCCGACGTCGCTGACGGCGCGCTTCGGGATCAGGACGATCTGCGCCGTACTCCCCCGATCAGTATCAGGCACGTGCCTGACGCCGGTGGGGGCACGCGGCTCCTGGAAGGTGACGCTCGCCGTCATCTCCGGCTTCACGCGCGGGTCGGGGCTGAGAATCGTGACGCGCACCTCGACGATCGACTTCGCGCGATCGGCCGACGGAAAGATCTGCCGCAGCCGGCCGCGGTACGCCTGGTCCTGATAGGCCTGCAGCTTCACTTCGGCGGGCATCGCGGGCGTGAGCTTCGCGACGCTGTTCTCGCTGACCTCGGTCTGCACCTCGAGCTCGCCGAGATCCGCAATGGTCGCTATCGCGCCGCCTTCGCGCGTCGCCTGGCCGGCGACGCCGAAGGGCGACACCGTCTCGCCGACCTCCGCACGCTTCTTGATGACGACGCCGTCGAACGGCGCGCGGACGTTCGTGTTCTCGAGCGCCTCCTCGGCGACGCGCACGCGCGCCTGCGCCGACGCGATGGCGGCGTCGGCCGATCGCACGCGCGCCGCGGAGACGGCGGCCGACGCGTCCGCCGCGGTCAGCGCCGCCCGCGTCGTGATCCCGTCGGCGATCAGCTGGCGCTGCCGCTCGAGGTTGCGGACGTCCTCGTCGCGCGAGGCGATGGCCTGCGCGCGCTGCGCCTCGGCCTCGGCGACGGCGCGGCGCGACGCCTCGAGCAGCGCCTCGACGTCGGCGTGCTCGATCTCGGCGATCACGGCGCCCTTGCGCACGCGCGTCCCTTCCTCGAACGCGAGGCGCGCGATGCGGCCGCCGCTCTTCACGCCGACGTCGCTGCTGTGCCGCGCGACGACGTAGCCGCTCGCGACGAGCACCGGCAAATCGGGCGCGCCGCCCGCGCTCGCGACAATCTGCGTCGCGCGCGCGATCTCGACCTCCGGCGCCTGCCGCTGGGCGACGTAGGCGCGCGCCGCCGGATACCCCGCGTACGCCGCCGCGCAGATCACGACCAGGACGGCCCACGGGACCCAGCGCCGCCGCGGCGCGCTATCGCGGTTGATGCGCAGCCGCCCGAGGTCGGCGGCCGGCGAAGGCTCAATTGTCACGGGAAAGCAAACGGGACCGGCGGCCGCTTCTCGCGACCGGCGATCTTCCTGCGGATTTTATCCCAGCTCGCCGGCGCGCGGCACGCGCGCCGAACTCGTCAGCCCTCTTCCTCGAACTCTTCTTCTTCGGGGGGCCCGAGGCGCGTCGACGGGCGCAGCGCCTCGCGGTAGTCGAACAGCGGCAGATCGCGCACGTGGAGCGACAGCGTGCAGGCCGGCGACTTCTCGTCGACGACGACCGTCACCGGGCTGCCCTCGACGCCCTCGCGGAACGCGATCCGGCAGCCGCAGGCGAGCCGCGCGTGCGTAAATCCCTTCAGCATCGAGGCGATTATACCTTAGAGCAGCGATTTGATTTCGTTCTCGAAGGCGTCCTTCGAGGATAAACCGACGTGCTTGGCGCAGACCTTCCCGTCGCGCGAGATCACCGCCGTAATCGGGATGCCGAACATCGGCCCGAACGCGTCCTGCAGATCGTCGTGATCGAGCCCCTGCAGCACGATGTAGTTCATCTTCGCCTTCGCGACATACGGCTGCAGCTTGTCGAGCGTGTCGTCCACCGACACGCCGACCACCTGCAGGCCGTTCTTGCCGTACTTGTTCTGGAACTCGACGAACCACGGGATCTCGATCTTGCAGGGTCCGCACCACGTCGCCCAGAAGTCGAGCAGGATCACCTTGCCCGCGAGCGACGAGAGCTTCACGTCCTTGTTGTTGACGTCCTTCAGCGTGAAGTTCAAGTTCGCCGGCTTCGCGTTGGCCGGGCACGCGGCGCCCGCCGGCGCCGCCGACGCGTGGAACAACGCATCGGGATCGGCGTTCAGCGTGAGTATCGCGAGCGCCAGGCAGCTCGCAGCCGCGATGATCCAGCGAAGCATGTGAACAGCCCCCTACACGATCCTAATGCAGCGACGCCTGCACGAACGACGCAATCTGCTCGACCTCGCGGCGCGGCTCGCGGGCGACGACGACGAAGGTCCGGTTGTTCGCGCACCAGATCGCCGCTTCGTGGCCGAGCACTTCGACGAGCTCTTGCGCGCGCGCGGTATTGGGGAGCATGAACACCGATACCGGATGGCCCTCGTGCTTGTACATGATGTGCGCGATCTTCCCTTCGCCGTAGAGGCAGGGGCGCGCGCCGACGAGCTCGAGCCCGGCTTGCTCGGGATCCGCGGGCAGGTGCATCCGCCAGTCGAACGAGGCGGCCATCGACTGCTCGACGACCGCCGCACGCTGGTGCGTGCCGAGCGCCGCGTTCATCGCGAAGCACTTCGCGTGGTCGGCGACGAGCTCGGCCGCGAGCACGCGCGCCGACTTGTCGGTCGCCTGATACACGAACGCGCCGCCGACGACGATGACGAGCGACGCCGCGAGCGCCAGCGGCGCGACGCGGCGCGGGATTGGGATTCGGGATTCGGGGTTCGGGATTCGGTGGGAGTCGTGGATCGCGCGTTGGAACTTCGAAGAATCGATTCGATGCTGTGCGGCCTCTGCGGTTGCGTTCCTGGCGATGTCGGAGCATCGCTGGCGCAACGCGGTAGGCGCCGCGCCGCGGCACAAGCCGTCGCGGCGCACGCCGACGAGCTCGTGGACCGCGCGCTCGGCGGCGACGCGCGTGTAGCACGGCGGACAGACGCGGAGATGCTGATCGACGGCGCGGCGATCGGCGTCGGTCAGCTCGCCGTCGACGTACGGCGTCACGAGCGAATCGAGCGAGGCACAATTAAGCATTGGCAGGCCGCAGCGCTTTCAGTTTCTCGAACAGCAGGTGCCGGCCGCGCGAGATGCGCGACATCACGGTCCCGGCCGGAATGGACAGCATCGAGGCGATTTCGGCGTACGAAAACTCTTCCACGTCGCGTAACCACACGGCCTGCCGGAACTGCTCCGGCAGGTCGTCGATCGCCGCCTGGAGGTCGGGCGCGAGCGTCTCGCGCAAGAGCAGCGACTCCGGCGTTTCGCCGGCCCCGATGGATCGGCCGGCTGGCGGTGGCGCATCGGCCGCGCGGTCGACGATCTCGCTGTCGATGGAGACGGTATCCCGGGCCCGGTCGCGGGCCCGGTTGCGGGCGGTGTTATGCAGGATTGTGAACAACCATGCCCTCAGGTTGGTGCCCGGCTCGAACTGGTCGGCGGCCCGGAACGCTTTCAGATAGGTCTCCTGAACCAGATCCTCGGCATCGGCGGGGACCCGCGTGAGCCGAAGCGCCGCCCGATACAGGCTGTTGAGCGACGCAAGCGCCTCAGCCTCGAACGCGGGCGACACCATACCTAAACCCTGCGTAGGCATTCTTTATTCCGGTGGCTCGCCGTTCAGTATATCGCTGTCCCCCGTAGGCGTCGCGACCTGGGTCCGCGAGAGGACAACCGCGCGCGGCGGGCGCATAAAAAGCCGAGCATGCCGATTGCAGGCACGTGCACGTCGACAGTAAGATCGCAGCAGTTTCCCCGTCCCTGTTGCTTTCACCGAGGAACGCCCCTATGCGCCCACGCGCACCCTTGTCTCCCCTGGCCGCCGTCTTCGCACTCCTCGTCAGCGGGTGGACGGGGGTCGCCTCCGCCCAGACGCAGATGATCCCCTACTTCGGCAAGAACAACGTCCACTACGACAAGTTCGAGTGGAGCATCTACACGACGGATCATTTCGAGATCTATTACTACCCGGCGCTCGAGCAGCACCTCGAGCGCATCGCCGGCTACGCGGAGAGCGCCTACCAGCAAATCAGCGCCGACTTGAAGCATGACCTCTCGTTCAAGGTGCAGCTGATTCTGTTCAAGACGCACAGCGAGTTCGAGCAGGAGAACATCGATCCCGGCGCGGCGCAGGAAGGCGTCGGCGCCTTCGCCGAGCCGATCGTCAAGCGCATCGTCGCGCCGATTGACGATCCGCCGGACCGTCTCTACGGCCTGATCGTCCACGAACTGACGCACCAGTTCGAGTTCGACATCATCCCGCAGGGGCTGATCCGCCGCAGCGTGCCGCTGTGGGTGAACGAGGGGCTGTCGGACTACGAGCGCGGGCAGTGGGAGCCGCTCGATCTGATGGCGGTGCGCGACGCGGCGATCGCCGACATCATCCCGAAGATGACCGAGCTCGAAGGCTACGGCGGCGGCGGCGGGCCGTCGCGCCTGATCTACAACCTCGGGCACGCGGTGTTCGAGTTCATCGAGGCGAAGTTCGGCAAGGAAGGCATCCGCCAGTTCATGTTCTCGTTGAGAAAAAGCGTGATCGGCGGCGGAGAGGACGCCTACGAAGAAGCGCTGCGGATGAAGAAGGACGAGTTCGATCAGGCGTTCGATCGCTACCTGAAGGATCGGTTCAAGCCGTTCCGCGACAAGGAGCGGCCGGCCGACTACGGGCGCGATCTGTCGCCGAACAAGGAGAAGACGCAGTACGCCGAGGCGCTGTCGATCGCGGCGTCGCCGTCGGGCGATCTGATCGCGGCGATCACCGTCAACCGCAAGGACCAGGAGCTCGACATCGTCCTGCTGTCGTCGAAGGACGGATCGATCGTGCGCAACCTCACGGGCGGCTTCGACAAGGACATGGGCTTCGACCATCTCGTGCAGATGGGCGTGGACCAGGCCGCGAACCCGTGGATGGCGTGGTCGCCGAAAGGCGACCGGCTCGCCTACTTCGTGCGCACCGAGAAAGAGCGGACGCTCGTCATCCAGAACGTGCTCACGCGGAACATCGAAGAGCGGATCCCGATGAAGTCGGTCGACGAGCCGGAGTCGCCGTCGTTCTCGCCCGACGGCAAGTTCGTCGCGTTCGACGCGCTGCGCAACGCCGTCGGCGACATCTTCACGATC
>QHWK01000055.1 GCA_003223775.1 Acidobacteriota bacterium | reverse complement strand
GCTCGACGGATCGGCCGCGCCTGTGAGCGCTGTGCTGCGGCTCGAGCCGGCGATGGCCGCGGGCGGCGCCTTGCCGCCGGGCAGCCGCGCGGCATCGGGGATGCCATCGCAGTCGATCCGCTTCCGCAACGTCACCTTCGCGTATCCCGGCGGCGCGCCGGTGCTCGAGCATCTCGATCTCACGATTCCCAATGGCACCTCGCTCGCGATCGTCGGGCAGAACGGCGCCGGCAAGACGACGCTCGCGAAGTTGATCTGTCGTCTGTACGATCCGGCGGGCGGCGCGATCGAGATCGACGGCGTCGATCTGCGGGATCTCGACATCGACGCGTGGCGGCAGCGCCTCGCCGCCGTCTTCCAGGACTTCGTCCGCTTCGAGCTGCCGCTGCGCGACAACGTCGCGCCCTCCGGCGCGCCCGATGGCGAGATTCGCGCCGCGCTCGACGCGGCCGGCGCGGCGAACCTCGCCGCGCTCGACACGATCCTCGCGCGCGGCTACGAGGGCGGCACCGATCTCTCCGGCGGCCAGTGGCAGCGCGTCGCGCTCGCGCGCGCGCTCTGCCGCGTGCGCCTCGGCGCCGGCGTCGTCCTCCTCGACGAACCGACGGCGCAGCTCGACGTGCGCGGCGAAGCGGAGATCTTCGACCGCATCCTCGCCGCGACGCGGCACTGCACGACGATTCTGATCTCCCATCGCTTCTCGACGGTGCGCCACGCCGATCGCATCTGCGTCCTCGAGCACGGACGCGTCGTCGAGCTCGGCACGCACGACGAGCTGATGGCGAAGGGCGGACGATACAAGACGATGTTCGACCTGCAGGCGCAGCGCTTCACGAGCGGCGAGCCCGACGAGGAGGGAGCGACGTATGACGTCCTCGCCTGATCGAACCTCTGCCGCGCGAACGCCGGCGCCTCCCGACGCGATGCCGCCCGCGCTGTCGTCGATGTGGCGGCTGTGCCGCCTCGGCTACCGCCACGAGCCGCGGCTCATGCTCGCCGCGTTCGTCCTCTCGCAGCTCGCGGCGCTGCCGGACGCGCTGCTCGCGCTGTGGTTGATGCTGCTCGGCAAGGGCGTCGTCGGCGGCGACGCGGCGCTCGTGCGGTGGAGCGCCGTCGGCCTGGGCGTGTCGGCGGCGGCGAGCTGGTTCCTGCGCATCGTCAGCACCCGCGTGCAGCGGCGGTTCCGCGACAAGGTGACGATTGCGCTCGAGGCGCACGTCGCGCGGCTGCAGGCGACGGTCGTCACGATCGCGCATCACGAGCGGCCCGACTACCTCGATCGCCTCGCCATGCTGCGCAACCAGGTGTTCGTGCTCGACCACATGTACGTGTCGGTGTTCGCGACGTGCGGCTGGATCCTGCGGCTGGGCATCACGATCGCGCTGCTGGCGTCGGTCCATCCCGCGCTGGCGCTGCTCGCGGCGTTCGCGCTGCCGACGGTGCTCACGTCGACGTGGCGTCCCGCCGTGGAGCGGGCCGCGCAGGAGCGCGCCGGCCAGGCGAATCGTCTGGCGCGGCACCTGTTCACGACGGCGACGACCGCGGCGCCTGGAAAAGAGGTCCGCGTCACGGGCATCGGCCGGCGGATCGCGGCGGCGCGCCGCGACGCCTTCGAGCGCGGCTACGCGCCGATCACCGCGGCGCGCTGGGGATCGGCGGTCTGGCACACGCTCGCGTGGGCGGTCTTCGGCGCCGCGTACGTCGGCGCGATCGTGTTCGTCGCCGCGGTCGTGAAGGCGCCGCCGGCCGACGTGCTGCTCGTGCTCGCCGCCGGATCGCGGCTCTCGGCGTACGTCGGCGCGACGGTGGGCGAGATCGGATTCCTGCGGGGCTTCTGGATGGACGGCTCGCGCCGGCTCGCGTGGCTCGAGGACTACGCGGCCTTGCTCGCGTCGCACGCGGATCGGCCGGTGCCCGGCGCGCTCGCGCGCGGCATCCGGCTCGAGGGCGTCTCGTTCGCGTATCCGGCGACGTCGCGCCTCGTGCTCGACGACGTGTCGGTCACGCTGCCGGCCGGCGCGATCGTCGCGATCGTCGGCGAGAACGGCGCCGGCAAGACGACGCTCGTCAAGCTGCTCGCGAAGATGTACGAGCCTTCGTCCGGATCGATCGCGATCGACGACACGCCGCTCGCGCGCGTGGCGGCTGACCAGTGGCGTACACGGCTCGCCGGCGCGTTCCAGGATTTCTTCCGGTTCGAATTTCGCGCGCGGCAGACGGTCGGTCTCGGCGACGTACCGCGTGTCGGCGACGATCTCGCCGTCGTCGCCGCGGTGGATCGTGCGGGCGCCGCTGACGTCGTCGCACATCTTCCGTCCGGGCTCGACACGCAGCTCGGTCCGACGTGGCCTGGCGGGGCGGAGCTGTCGTTCGGCCAGTGGCAGAAGCTCGCGCTCGCGCGCGGCTTCATGCGCGACGACCCGCTGCTGCTGATCCTCGACGAGCCGACGGCGGCGCTGGACGCTGAAACCGAGCACGCGCTGTTCGACCGCTACGCGGCCGCGGCGCGCGCGCGGCATCGCGCCGCTCGGGACGGCGGACCGATTACGCTGCTGGTGTCGCATCGGTTCTCGACGGTGCGGATGGCCGATCTGATCGTCGTCCTCGACGGCGCGCGCGTCGTCGAGGTCGGCGCGCACGAGGAGTTGATGGCGCGGGGCGGGCAGTACTCGCAGCTGTACGGCATTCAGGCGGCGGCGTACCGCTGATGCCGGCGCGCGACGATTTCGGGCGTCTCCGCGCGCGCGTCGTCGGAATCCTCACCCGTCCAGCCGCCGAGTGGCCGGAGATTGCCGGCGAGCGGACCGACCCGCCGACGTTGATGCGGCAGTACGCCGCGCCGCTGGCGGCGATTCCCGCCGTCTGCCCGTGGATCGGGCTGACCGTGATCGGTGCGTGGCTGCCGATCGTCGGCACGTATCGCGCGGGAATGGTGCGCGGGCTGGTCGGCACGGTCGTCGCGTGGCTGTTGGCGCTCGGCGGTCTGTACGTCGCGGCGCTCGTCGTCGACTGGCTGGCGCCGACGTTCAAATCGACGGGCGGAATCGTGCCGGCGCTGAAGCTGGTCGTGTACGCGTCGACGCCGGTGTGGATCGTCGGCGTGCTGAACCTGTTTCCGGTGTTCGTCCCGCTGACGCTGGTCGGCGTCGGCGGCTACGCCGGCGTCTGACTCCACTCCGACCTCCGGCGGTCAGGCGCCGAGCACACGCGCGAGATCGTTGAAGTCTTTCGAGGTGACGTCGACCGACGCGTCGCCGGCGAGATCCGGCTTGCCGCCGGGCCCGTACTCCAGCGGCCGCGTGACGAACGCGGTCTTCAAGCCGGCCGCCTTCGCCGCCCGCAGATCGCCAAGGTGCGCGGCGACCATCATCACCTCGCCGCGCGGCAGGGTGAGGAAGTCCGCCGCCGATTCGTACACCTCGTGGTCCGGCTTGTAGTGCCGCACGAGCTCCGCGCCAAGGACGCAGTCCCACGGCAGGCCTGCATGCTTCGCGAGATCCGTCATCAGCGCGATGTTGCCGTTCGACAGCGGCGCGATCGTGAACCGCTTCTTGAGGCGCGTCAGCCCGGCCACCGTGTCGGGCCACGCGTCGAGGCGATGCCACGCGCGATTCAGCGCGGTGCGCTCGTCCGCCGTCAGCGACGTCAGGCCGAACTGCGGCAGGAGCGTCTCGAGCGTCATCCGGTGGAGATCGTCGAGCCTCGTCCACGGCAGCTCGCCCCGGCGCACGCGGTTCATGCTCGGCCCGTAGCCGGCCCGCCACGCATCGGCGAACTTGTCTCCGTCGATCGTCAGCCCCTTGCGCGCCCCGAGCTGCCGGACCTCGCGCGAGACCGCGCTGCGCCAGTCGACGACCGTGCCGAAGACGTCGAAGACGAGCGCTTTGACGTCGGCGAGCTTCGGATCGACGGCGCCGGCGCTCTCTGCCGACGCGTCGAGTGCCGCGCACCGCCACGCCGCGACGCCCACCGGCCCGACGACGCTCGCGCGCAGCCACGATCTCCGCGAATACATGGTCATGGCGTCAATGTCCTTCGTGCTCCTTGCGGTACTCTTCTTCGGCGACGAGCTTGTCCTTGTTCTTCGCGATCTGCCGCTTGCGCGAATCCGCCACCGCCGCGCGGTGTCTGTCCTCGGTGTGCAGCGCGAACCCGGACAAGAGCTTCTCGACCGTGGCGCTCTGACACGATGGGCATTTCGCCGGCGGATCCTGCGGCCGGACGAGCGCCTCGAACTCGTGGCCGCACTCGTTGCAGTGGAAATCGTAGAGGGGCATAGCTCTGATTTCACCACGCTGACAGCACGCTGTCACGCTGAAAGGGCACTCATTCGGGCAGCGTCGCCTCGACGCGCTTCGGATCGATTCTCCACACGTTGCCGGCCTCGAGGTTCGACAGCCAGATCGAGCCGAGGCCGACGCGCACGGCGTCGCCGCCCTTCCCGTAAAACTGCTGGACGACGGTGTTGGTCGACGGATCGATCCGCGACAGCGGATACTCGAACGCCGTCACCCACACCGATCCCTCGCCGACCGCGATGTCGCCGCCGCCGCCGGGCACGCCGACCTCGATCGTCGCCGTCACCTTGTTCGTCTTCGTGTCGATGCGCGACACGCTGCCGTCGCCCTGGTTGAGCGTCCACACGCTGCCCGCGCCCGCGGCGACGAAGCGCGGCGACTTGCCGACCGGAATCGTCTCGACGATCAGGTTCGTGTGCGGATCGACGCGCGTCACGACGCTCTTGTCCGTGCTCGTCGCCCAGATCGCATCGTCGCCGAACGCGAGGCCGTACGATCCGGCGGCGACGTAGACTTCGGCGACCAGCGCGTTGGTCGCCGGATCGAAGCGCGCGAGCGTCCCTTTCGCGTCCGTCATGATCCAGATGCTGCCGGCGCCGGCGACGATCGATCCTTCGCTGCTCGCGATCGTCGTGTGGATTGCGAGCGCGACCGCGGACGTCTGGAGATCGACGCGCGCGATCGTCTTGTCGCCGCAGTTGGGAACCCACAGGCTGCCGAACGCGACGGCCAGCCCCGAGCACGGCTCGGCGCCGACCGCAAGCGTCGCCGCGACGGTATTGGCCTTCGGATCGAGCCGCGCGACGGAGTTCTTCGGGCGGTTCGAGACCCACACCGATTCGTCCACGGCGATCCAGTCGGGCGACCCGGCGTAGGGGAAGACGGCGTCCGGCTTCAGACGCTCGATCGGAATCTTGACGCCGGGCGTTTTCACGCCGGGCTTCGGCGTTCTGGCCGGCTGCAGTGCAAAGGCGAGCAGCAGCGGACCAATGACAAATCGCGGCATCTTGTGCGTGCATAATAACCTTTCATGCGCATACGCTGGATGGTCGCGGCGGCGCTGCCGCTCGTGGTGGGCGTGGCCGGCGAAGCGCGCCAGGCAGCCGCTCCGCCGGCGTCGGGCGACTTCTTCGAGGCGAGGATCCGTCCGCTGCTCGCGGCCAACTGCTACGACTGCCACACCGACCAGCGAATGGGCGGCCTGCGCCTCGACTCCCGCGAGGCGCTCGACGACGTGTCGGCGCTCGTCGAGTGGGTGCGTGCGGGCGCGGTGTGGAGCGCTGCGCCGGCGCGCTCGGCGTCGAACGCCGCGCCGGCGGCGACGCCCGCGGCTGCGGCCGCGCCGGCCGCGCCGGCTTACGTGATCAAGCCGGAGCAGCGCGCGTTCTGGTCCTTCCAGCCGCTGCGCAAACCGGCGCCGCCGCGAGTGGCGCACGAGTCGTGGCCGAAGACCGACATCGATCGCTTCGTCCTCGCCGGTCTCGAGCAGAACGGTCTGGCGCCGGTCGGGCCGGCGGACAAGCGGACGCTCATCCGCCGCGCGACCCTCGATCTCACCGGCCTCCCGCCGACCGTCGAGGAAATCGAGGCGTTCGAGCGCGACGATTCGCCGAACGCGTTCGCGAGCGTCGTCGATCGGCTGCTCGACTCGCCGCAGTACGGCGAGACGTGGGGCCGGATGTGGCTCGACGTCGCGCGCTACGGCGA
>QHWK01000054.1 GCA_003223775.1 Acidobacteriota bacterium | reverse complement strand
GCCGTGATCGCGTTCGAGTTGGTCACGTTCAACACGTCGAAGCTGAGGTTCAGCGCCTTGCGGCCGAGCGCGACTTTCTTGCCGACGCGCGCGTTGAACTGCGTCTGGTGCGGCTCCGACTCGGCGCCGTACGGCTCGAGCCGCAGCGTCACCGTCGCGAGCTGCCGCAGCGGCGCGCCGCTCGGATCGGTCGCGCGGAACACGTAGCTCCGCTGCCCGAGCGCGCCGTTCACCACCTCGACGATCGCGCCGACGAGGAAATCGTGCGGCAGGTTGTAATTGCCATTCAGCTTGAAGCTCCAGCGCCACTGGTTGTCGAGATCGAAATACGTGTCGTTCGGACTCTGCGGAACGCCCACCAGCCATCGGTGATACTTCGTCGCCGTGTACGCGGCGAGCAGCGACCAGCTGCCGGCGAGGCGGCGTGTCACCGATCCCTCGAACGAGTTGAAGTAGTCGGCGCGGCCGTCGGGCCGGTTCACCGTCTGGTTCGACACGAAGTTGCTGCCGCGGAACGCCGGATCGTAGTCGTAGATCGTCACCACGCCGCCATCGTCGGCCGTGCTGAGCAGGCCGTCGGGCCCGGGATCGCGGCGCGTGATCGGAATGTTGTAGGCGCTGAACGGGCGCAGGACGTTCACGTTCGCGCTGTAGTCGCTGCCTATGCGCTTCTGCACGTAGAGCAGCCGCGCGGCGAGATTCGGCGCGAGCTCGCGCTCGATCGACGCGCTGATCTCCTGCGTGTGCGACAACCGCAGATCGGGATTCGGCGGCGTGTTCGCCGCGCTCGTCGTGCTCAGAAAATCGGCGCCGTTGGTGTCGAGGTTCACCTCGCCGGTCTGATACCTGCCGTCGTTGTTCAGATCGTGCCAGCGGTAATCGGTGGTGAAGATCGTCAGCTGGTTGTAGTTGCCGGCGAGCGCGGCCTCGGTGTTGAACCAGGAGTACGACGCCTTCGCCACCGTCTTGCCTGTGCCGGTGAGGTCGAACGCGACCGCGGCGCGCGGCGCGAAGTGGCCCCAGCGTCCGACCTCGACGCGCGGGTAGGTGGCTGCCGCGGCCCACGGGCCGGCCTCGCGCGTCTGCTGGGGCACATACGAGTGCTGCCGGTCGTAGCGCACCCCCAGGTTGAAGGTGAGGCGCTGGCCGACGCGCCACTGATCGGCGATGTAGCCGGAGTACACCGGTGATGTCGCGCGCCGACAACTGGTAGCCCATCTTGAACTCGTGGCTGCCGCCGAGGAACGTCGACGGCACCCACGTCATGCTGCCGTCGGCGACCCACATCGTGAAGTCGCTCTGCTGCTGCAGCGCGCAGCCGGTGAGCAGCAGCGTGTTGCGATCGTAGGTGGGCGGCGTGAGGCCGCAGGCCGTCTGCGGCGTGTAGTCGAGCAGGTACGTCGATCGGCCGAACTGCGCGTCGAACAGCAAGTGATTGCTCGGCGTCCCTTTCAGCTCGACTTTCCAGCGCGTCGGCACCCATCGGAACGCCTGCGTCGCCTCGAACGCGATGTGCGTGAAGTCGGGATTCGAAGCCGGCTGCGCGTTGAAGATCGTCTTCTGGTAGTCGGCGTCGCTGTTGGTCACTTCGCGCGCGTAATCGGCGACGAGCTGATACTTCTGCGTGAGCTGCATCGTCCCCTTGAGCGTCGGGTTGCCGAGGGACGACTTCGGCAGCGCCGCCGGTTCGTCGCCGGTCAGGTACACGCCGTCGGGCCCCGGGTTCAGCACGAGGCCCGGACGGGTCGTCTGGTTGCGGCGATCGCGCATCGAGCCGAAGAACCACACCTTGTCGCGGATGAGGCGCCCGCCGAGGTCGCCGAACAGATCGTTGTAGTAGCGGAGCGACGTGCCGACCGACAGGCCGCGCGCCGACAGCGTCGAATCGAGGTTGGTCTGCGGCGCCCGCATGTAGAAATCGCTGTAGCGGCCGTGGAAATCGTTGCCGCCCGATTTCGTGATCACGTTGATGAGCGCGCCCGCCTCCTTCACCTCGGCGCTGTTGCCGTAGGTCTTCACGTCGGTCTCGACGCTGTTGGCGAAATCGGGCTGCGAGTTCGCGATGATCTTGAAGCCGTCCACCATCACCGTCACGTTCGTGTTGCCGCTATCGAGGCCGTACGTATTGAAGCGCGAGCGTCCGTTGAGGCCGATGGCGCCGGGCTTGTAGCCGTCGGTCGAATGCAGCCCCGGCGTCATCGCGATCACGTCGGCCATCTGCTTCAGGCCGGGCAGCGCGATCGAGATGAGGTCGGTCGACACGTTCTGTCCTCCGCGCGTCGTCGTCAGATCGACGACGGGGCTGGCGCCGCTGACGGTCACCGTTTCCTGCACGGATCCGACCTTCATCGAGACGTTCACGCGCGCCGCGAAGCCCGCGTTCACCTCGAGACCCTGGCGGACGAGCGGGTCGAAGCCCTGGATCTCGAAGCGCAGCTGAAAGGTGCCGCGCGGCAGATCGATGAAGCGGTAACGGCCCGCCGCGTCGGTCGTCTGCACGAGCTGCGGAACCTGCAGCGCGGGGCTCGTGATCGTGACGACGACGCCGGGCAGCGCGCCGCCGGTGTCGTCGATCACGACGCCGTCGATGCTGGCGGAGCTGATGTTCTGCGCGGCCGCCGGGGCCGCCGTGGCGAGGAGCGTCGTCAGAATGAGAGCGATGGCGCGAGCGGACATGCAGGGTCTCCTTTTCGTTCGGGTCGCGTGCGGCATCGTTTTGCCGTTTTTCAATAGATATAGACGGGCGGAATCAGCGCGGCTGGTCGCTCACGCGCGCGACCCGCAGGGCCGCCATGTCCACTGTGTTCACCTCGTCGATGATCTTCGCGAACGCGCGGACCGCCGCTTCCAGCCCCGGCTCCGGCACGAGCTCCGCGCGATCGAGATCGGTGTGATAGATCGCGTGGTCGATGATGTGAAAGCTGGGCGCGTCGGTGTAAACGACGCCGAGCTCGCCGCCGGGCCGCGTCTCGGGACGCGAGTAGATCGCGATGCCGAACGTCTTGAAGCTGCTGGCGACGATCGCCTTCAGCCGGTCGCTGCCGCCGACGAACCACCGCCGCGCGCTCACGGCGTTCGACCCCACGAGGCTGTTGCCGACCAGATAGGTCTGCACCTGCGACGTGTGCTCGCAGTTCACGATGAGCGCCGTCTTCGCGAACATCGACTGCATGTGGTTGTGGATCCAGCGGAGCCCCGCTTCTTCGCCGGACGGCGAGTGGTGCGCGGAGCTCGTGAAGAAGGTCATCGTGCGACGGCGCTGCGCGTTCGGCAGCTTCGCGTAGTGTTCGGCGAGCTCGATCATCGTGCCGACGCCGGACGCGTTGTCCATGGCGCCTTCGAAGAACGAATCGGTGTGCGCCATCACCACGATGTTCTCGTCGGTCGCGCCGGGCAGCACGCCCCACACGCTCGCCGTCTGCAGCCCGCTCTTCATCTCCACCGTCAAACGAATCCGCAGCTTCGGCGACTGCCGCTTCTCGATCATGTCGCGGATCGCCGCTCCGTCGTCGCTGCCGAGCATCATCACCGGCATCCGCGCGGGATCGCGATCGCCGCCCGTCGGCTGGCTCGTCACGTTGCCGGGGAATCCGAGGATGATGAACAGCGCCGCGGCGCCCGCCTCTTCCGCGCGCTGGACCGCGCCGTTGCTCAACGCCGAATCCGATCGGCCGCCGGGCGTCGGGATGCCGTAGACGACCACCGCTTTGCCCTTCACGTCGCGGCCGAGGAAGTCCGCCGGGAGCCCGAGTCCGGCCCAAACCGGGTCGAGGTCCGTCGATGCGATGCCGGCCGAATGATAGATGGGAAACGCGGTCTTCAGCGCGATCGTCTTTCCAGTCCCTGCGACGCTCACGTCCCACGACGTGGGGAACCACTGCGGCGGCAGAGTCTCGAAGGTCTGGATTCGTACCTGCTCGAGCCCGATGCGCCGGAACTGCGCCGCCACCCACTCAGCTGTCATCCGGTCGTACGCCGTGCCCGTGATCCGGCCCCAGTATTGATTCCCATCGTCGCGGCTCCTGCGCGAGATGGCGGTGATTTCGTTGATGTAGCCCTTGATGCGGCGCCCGCTCAGGCTCGCGTACGCCTGCTCGGAGGGCGGCAGCGGCCAGCGGAGGTACTCGTCATCGGGCAGCCACAGCGGCGGCTGCGCCGGGCCCGACCGATCCTGGCCGTGCACGGCGAGCGAACCGCACGCGACGATCGCGATCAGCACGGCGACGACGGTCTTCAGGCTTCTGCACATGGCGACCCACCTCCGGCCAGACGGCGCGACTATACGGCAGCGGCGCGGCCTTCGCGAAATCTTTTGGACGCGCGCCTGCCGACCTGATCAGCGCTCGGCGGCGCACATAGTTGCGTTTGATCCTTGTACAAATCGAGCCGTGTGTGTTTTGAACCGTTAAGCGCGGTCGAATACGTTCGATATGCGCGTTGGCGAACGAGGTCGGACTTTTCGCCGAAACCCTCGTGTCACGAAGCGCGAATCCAGGTAACGCGCCTGGGATCTGCTCTTGCAAAGCCGGTGCATTCTCCCGGCCCGGAAGAGTCACACCGGCAAAGAAATCGAAGCACAGAGACCTGCACCATGCGAGAACGTCGATACGGGTCCTCCGCCGATAGCGGTCGACCACCTGCTTCAACGCCGTCGCTGCCGCCGAACTCAGGACCGGCCTGGCTTACCGTCGCCCAACTCTGCCGAAGATGGCAGCTCGGTCGCAAGACCGTTTACAAGTTCATCGACGCGAAGATCCTCCCGGCCTGGCGGGTGGGCAGTCATCTGTATCGTGTCGCTGTGGCTGACGTCGAGCGCTTCGAGTCACGAAACAGACTGCGCCCCGAGTAACCCGTAGTCCGTCTTGGGTTCTCTTGGTATCGGACGGCCCCCGGCTTCGCGGATTGGGTCATTTCCTCCGACGCCGCCTTGTCGCGGCCGTCTGCCGTCGCGCACAGTCGCTCTTTCCAAAAATGCGGGTGAACCGCATGACATGAGGAGGAGCGCGACATGATGACACGACGGATGCTGACTGCGATCCTCGGGTGCGTCCTGACAGCGACGATCACATCCCTCGCTTCGAGCGTGCATCTGAAGGGCGGCGCAAACGCGCAGCCGAACTTCGTGGACAAAGGGCTGACGCTCAACGCAGCGGCGTCGCTCTCGGGACTCGGGAACGAAGATCTTCTCGTGACGCTCACGGCTACCGCCGCGGCCACGTCAACGTGCACGAATCAGGGCGGCAATCAGGCGCCCGGCCAGAATCCCGCGGAAGTGACCGTGTCGGGCAGTCAGTCGATCCCCGCCGCGGAGATCAAGAACGGCAATGTGGCGTTCAATGTGACCACCGAAGGACCAGTGACGCCGATTCCCGGCGCGCCCGGATGTCCCAACCCGAATTGGAGACAGGACATCACCGACTTGTCGTTCACGACGGCAACAATCACCGTCGAGCAACCGGCGGGTACGCTGGTGCTGACGGTCAACTGCACGTTCGCCGCGCCGACGACCAATGGCGCCGTTTCCGGGCGGAGCGTGAGCTGCACGAGCAGCTAGTGCATCTCGTGTGATGCGCTGCGGCTGCGTGCCGCTCGGGCCGCGGCCGCAGCGCCGCAAACGTCGGAGTGCGCGTCCACGATCGTTCATAATACGCGCATGGTTGACACGCACCTCGAGGCCCTCGCCGCGTTGAACGCCACCTACATCGACTGCGTTGTCGGCGCCGACAGCGAGCGCTTCGACGCCATCCTCGCGCCCGACTTCGTCTGCTCGACGGCCGACGGCGCGCTCATCGATCGGTCGGAGTTCCTGCAGCGCACGCGATCGTCGTCGCGGCTGAAAGGCATGGACATCGAGGACGTGCGCATTCGCGTGCTCGGCGACGTGGCGTTGATTCACGCGCGCACGAACTACACGCTCGGCGACGGCCGTCACGGCAGCGGCCGCTACACGGATGTCTGGGCGCTGCGTGACGGGCGTTGGGTCGCCGTCGCCGCGCACGTCACGCGCCTCGTCTGAGAGTTAGGAATCGATCGGCCGGATGCGCAGCCACTGCCACGCTTCGTCGAGCGATTGGCAGATGCGGACGGCGGGCGCGCGCGTCATGTCCTGCCGCATGAACTGGTAGACGCGGGCGATCGCCGACATGATCAGGTTGCCGACGACGACGGCGCGGCGCGCGCACGCGTCGACCGGGTCGCGCGCGATGATCGCGTCCAGCTCGGCCCACGTGAGCTCGACGTCGCGCGCCGCCCGGAGATCGATGAGGAGGCTGAAGCTCGGATCGAACGCGGCGTCGCGTCCGAGCACGCGCTGCACTTGCTCCAGCTCGTCGAACGTCACCGTGTCGCGCATGCGCACGTGGCTGACTCGTCTCTCCGGATCGACGCGCAGCTCCCACGACACGGCGCCGAAAATATCATGGAAGTCGCTGACTTCGAGCCCCTGACTCGTGGGTCATGGTCGTCTTTGGTCGCGCGTACCACCAACGTGTTAGCCGTGATGTGCAGACGCCTCGGCGAAATCCGCGCGCGAGTCCGTTTTCAATCGACACGAGGACGGCGGCGCGACACGCATTGGCTCGCGAAGCGCCCTGAAAGAGGCCTTAAGGTGTCCTCGCCCCGGCGGCTTGTGAGTACGTCCACCGCCCGCGTGAAATACATCAACCGTTGTCGGTGAGGACGTTCACCCCGGTCACGTGAAAGTAGCGCGCAGCCTCCAGCATGTGACGGTCGTTCGTATACACCTTTTCAAAGCCATGTTCCTCGGCGCAAGCCAGGTGTAGCGCGTCACCGGATCGGACGAAGACTGTGCTCGGAATGTCGAGGACGGCTTTACGAGCCTTATCCAGAAGCTCCGACGTCACGGCAAACCACTGCCACACGCCGTTCTTCTCATCGTCTTCAAACTCCTTCAAAATCGCCGTCATCTCCCGGCGCGTCACGTGACGCTCTCTGGCGTGCCGTTTGAGGATCGATGCAAACTCGAGTCGGGCCAGCTCACACGAAGCGAGGCCGTCCGAGCCATAAGCCACTTCGCGGACTCGATCCGCACCCGGCTCATTGAGGTAACACTTGGCGATGTACGCCGCGTCGAAGTAGATCACCGATCTTCGCGCAGCTCGGACTGGTACACGGCGGAATCGACCGGAGCCTCCATTCGGCGAACATTGGCGGATTGCCGGCGGAAGCGCACAAGGTCGTGCCTTGACGCACGCTCGTACATGGCCGTGCCAACGCACTATAAAACGTGCGGGGCCTGTTCTGCGCGGCGCCTTACGCGAATGTCAGATTAAAAAAACGCCTGTAGCGTTCCCGACGAGGCGACTGCAACCCATGACGACGAGCTTCAGTGAATTGCTTTCTTCAGATCACTGACGAGTCGCTCAGCCACTTTTCGTTGGCCTCCACGCTTCATCGAACCCCAGAACCAGCTCCGATCGCCAGCCTCGCTGGCCCAGAGCATGGTATTCGACTTTCTCTCAACGACC
>QHWK01000211.1 GCA_003223775.1 Acidobacteriota bacterium | reverse complement strand
GATCTCGGCTCGGTGACGGGATTGTTCGACGCCGACGGGTATCAGTCGACGTCCAGCGACATCGTCGCGCTCCTGGTGCTGTCGCACCAGATTCACATGGTCAACCTGATCACGCGCGTCGGCTGGGAGGCGCGCGCGGCCGATCCGACGCTCCACGCGCCGTTTGTCGCCGCTCCCGGCGAGGAGCGGCTGATCGCCGAGATGATGAGCGGCATCGCCACCGAGTTCGTCGACTACCTGCTCTTCGTCGACGAAGCGCCGCTCGCCGATCGCGTGCAGGGATCGTCGCCCTTCGCCGAGCGCTTCGCCGCGACGGGACCGCGCGACGCGAAGGGACGCTCGCTGCACGATCTCGATCTCCAGCGCCGCCTGCTCAAGTACCCGTGCAGCTACGAGATCTACTCCGCCGCGTTCGACGCGCTGCCGCCCGCGGCGAAGGATCCGATCTATCGGCGCATGTGGCAGGTGCTCTCCGGCGAGGAGCGCGGCGATCGCTACCGCGCGGCGCTCCCGCTCGCGGATCGGCAGGCGATCGTCGACATCCTGAAGGACACCAAGGGCGACCTGCCCGCGTACTTCGAGCGCGTGACCCGATGACGGCGTTGACATCCGCCGCCCGCGTGTTCAGCATGGCCGGGTCTCCGGTTCTCCTCTCACGGAGGTCTTCATGATCAGGAAATTTTTCTTCGCAGCGGTCGCGGGCCTCGTGCTCGCGACGATCGTCGCGGCCGCGCTCGGCCTCGCCCGCACGGACGCCGCCGCGCAGGCGGCCGTCGCCGTCGACGCCGACGACATCGGCGGCGTGGTCACCGGCGCGCGCGGCCCCGAGGCCGGCGTCTGGGTGATCGCCGAATCGACGACGCTGCCGACCACGCTTCGCAAGATCGTGGTGACCGACGATCAGGGCCGCTACCTCGTGCCCGACCTGCCGAAGGCGGACTACGCGGTCTGGGTCCGCGGCTACGGCCTCGTCGATTCGCCGAAGAAGACGGCCGCGCCGGGCAAGACGCTGAACCTCACGGCCGTGCCCGCGCCGACCGCCAAGGCAGCGGCCGAGTACTACCCTGCGCTCTACTGGTTCTCGCTGATGCACGTGCCGCCGAAGATCGCCAGGTGGTCAACACCGACGGGTGCACCGGCTGCCATCAGCTGGGCGGCAAGGCGACGCGCGAGATTCCCGCGAGCCTCGGCACGTTCGGCTCGTCGTCGCAGGCGTGGGATCGGCGGATTCAGGCGGGGCAGGCGGGCGGCGCGATGAGCGCGCGCTTCACGCAGGTCGGCCGCTCGCGCGCGCTGGCGATGTACGCGGACTGGACCGACGCGATCGCGAAAGGCAAGCTCCCTGAGGCGGCGCCCGCGCGTCCGCAGGGCCGCGAGCGAAACATCGTCGTCACGATGTGGGACTGGGCCGATCCGAAAGTGTACCTGCACGACGAGATCGGGACGGACAAACGGCATCCGACCGTCAACGCCAACGGTCCCGTGTACGGCGCGCTCGAGGAGAGCGCCGACTACATGCCCGTCGTGAATCCGGTGCACAACACGGCGACGCAGATCAAGCTGCAGGTGCGCGACCCGAAGACGCCGAGCCAGGCGAACAATCCGCCCGCGCAGTCGTCGCCGTACTGGGGCGACGAGGCGATCTGGACGGCGCAGACCACGGCGCACAGCTTCGCGATGGACGACAACGCGCGCGTCTGGATCGCTGCGCGCATCCGTCCGAACCAGACTCCGGCGTTCTGCCAGCAGGGATCGAGCCATCCATCGGCGATGGCGTTCCCGATCGCGCAGAGCGGCCGGCAGATGCAGCTCTACGATCCGAAGACGAAGCAGGTCTCCACGATCGACACCTGCTTCGGCACCCATCACCTGAACTTCGACGACAACGGCGTCCTCTGGTTCACGGGCGGCGGCCCGGTCGAGGGCTGGTTCGACACGAAGGTGTACGACAAGACGCACGACGAGCAGAAGGCGCAGGGCTGGACCGTGTTCGTCCTCGACACGAACGGCAACGGCAAGCGCGACGCGTACGTCGAGCCCGATCAGCCGATCGATCCGACGAAGGACAAGCGCATCAATGCGCCGTTCTACGGCGTGGCGCCGAGCCCGGCCGACGGATCGATCTGGGGGTCGGTGCAGGGCATGCCGGGATCGCTCGTCCGTCTCGTGCCGGGCAGCAACCCGCCAGCGACCGCGCTCTCGGAGATCTACGAGTTGCCGTGGAACGATCCGAAGGCGAGCGGCCGCGGCTTCGCGCCGCGCGGCATGGACGTCGACAGCCGGGGCGTGGTCTGGACGGTGCTGTCGAGCGGGCAGCTGGCGAGCTTCGATCGACGCAAGTGCAAGGGGCCGCTGAACGGACCGACCGCCACCGGCCAGCACTGCCCCGAAGGGTGGGCGTTCTATCCGCTGCCGGGTCCGAACTACCAGGGCGCGGTCGATTCGGCGAGCGCCGACTCGGCGTACTACGACTTCGTCGATCGCTTCGACATGCTCGGGCTCGGCACGGACGTTCCGCTCGCGACCGGCAACGAGTCAGAGGCGCTGCTCGCGCTCGTCGGCGGCAAGTTCATGACCTTCCGAGTGCCCTATCCGATGGGCTTCTACGCAAAAGGCATCGACGGCCGCATCGACGACGCGAAGGCGGGCTGGAAGGGCAAAGGCATCTGGACGAGCATCTCGACGCGCGCGCCGTTCCACATGGAGGGCGGGCGCGGCACCACGAGCAAGCTCGTGAAGTTCCAGGTGCGGCCCGATCCGCTGGCCAAGTGAACGGCGCGGTTTTGAAACCGTTTGTCATTCTTTTTGGCCAGCGATCGAATGTAGTTGACGACGTTCCAGATCTCGGCGTCCTTGAGCTGATCGGCGAACGGCACCATGTTCAGATCGGGCGGCACGCCGTTCTTGATCACGGCGAAGATCTCGCCGTCGGTCGATCCGTGCTTCCATTCCTTGTCGGTGAGATCGGGCGCGGCCGGAATGAGGTCGTTGCCCGGTCCGCCCTCGCCGTTCGACCCGTGGCAGCTCGCGCAGTAGCGCTGATACAGCCGTTTGCCGTCGGCGATCGATTCCGCCGTCGACGCGACCGGGTTCCTGATCCGTGCCGCGTCGGGATTGCCTTGCGCGATCGGCGCGGCGGCGAGGGCGGGCGCGATTGCGGAGGCCGCGAGACACAGGCGAAGGACGGCGGTGCGCACGTCACCGATACTATCGCATGCACGTCGCGCCTCACACAGACGAACGTTCAGCAGTAAGCCCGAATCGAATCGATTACGTCGCCAGCTCCAGCATGATTTTGCCGCGACGGTGCGGCGCACCTGCGAGCATTGCTTGCGCCGAGCGCACATCGGCGAGCGGCAGGACGGACCCGACTTGTGGGATTACCTTGCCCCTGTCAAGCAGCCCGGAAATCGCCCCGAGCCGTGCCGCCGTAACTTCGGCATAGAAAAACGCCGAGCGGACATCAGAACGCGTGGTACGAATGCAGTCGAGACAACCGTCACCAGAATGCCGCCCGGTTTCAGTACGCCAAACGCGCGGTCACGGGTGTCGCCGCCAACGGTATCGATCACGCGGTGACCGGCTTCAGGACGCGCATGTTCAAAGAGCATCTGCCATGCCGTGACCGCGACGACCGGCACCGACGCGGCTTCAAGGTTTTTGAACTGACTGACACCGGATCCAACGGCTTCGACGACGCCCGACAGGTCAGAGCCGAGGGTCAGCGGCGGCGGCGGACTGACGTTGCTCTTGCCCTCACGAATGAGCGCGTCCCAAGGCCCAACGCCAGCCGCCGCGACCCGCACCAGCACTTCTCTCGGCGCTGGACTCGGACGCGGGATGTCCTCAACGACGATCACGTCGGGCGGACCAAACCGATGGATGCGCGCGGCTTTCATTTCACACGGTGATCGGCAGGCGTCGTGATTCAACGTGGACGAGGAACACGAGAGCCGGCGCTGGAGTTCAAGGCTTTGATCGACAGATGTCAGTCGTTCTGCTCGGTCCAAAGCGAGCTCGAAGAAGACCTTGCAGCCGACCAAGCACCGTGAGATCGTCAAGCAGCGCGGATGTAGGCCAGGCGTCAGCCGGAGAGCGGCGAGCCGAAAGAAATTTCCCAGATTCCAGGTGGGCCCGACGCCTGCCTGCGCCACGACCGGAGGATCCATGTGTCGGCTCCTGATACTGCTCGCTCTCCTGTCGTGCGCCGCGACCGGGGAGGCGCAGCCGATCACGACGGCTCAGCTCGAAAACGCCGCGAACGACAACTCGTCCTGGCTCTCGTACGGGCGCGACCCGTTCGGTCAGCGCTTCGTGCCGCTCGCGCAGATCTCCCCGGCGAACGTCGCGCGCCTGCGCCCGGCCTGGGTCTTCGCGATCGGCGGCGACAACCGCGGTCTGCAGGCGACGCCGCTCGTCCACAACGGCGTGCTGTACCTGTCCGCGGACCAGTCGCGCGTCTTCGCAATCGACGCCCGCACGGGCCGGAAGAAATGGAGCTACGACCCGAGGCTCGGCAAGGACGTCGAGCGCGTCTACTGCTGCGGCTCGAACAACCGCGGCGTCGCTCTTTGGGGCGAGTTGGTGCTCGTCGGCACGATGGACGCACGCCTTGTCGCGCTCCATCGCGACGACGGCCGCGTGGCGTGGGAGACGCAGGTGATCGACTGGCAGAAGGGATACAGCATCACCGGCGCGCCGCTCGTGGTGAAAGACATGGTCTTGACGGGCGTCGCCGGCGGCGAGTTCGGCGTCCGCGGCTTCGTCAAAGCCTTCGACGCCAAAACGGGAGCCCTGCGTTGGACGACATACACGATCCCCGGACACGGCGAGCCAGGCAACGAGACCTGGCCGGGCGATACGTGGAAAAACGGCGGCGCGCCGACGTGGACGACCGGCGTCTATGATCCAAAGTTGAATCTCGTCTACTGGAACACCGGCAATGCCGCGCCGTGGAACTGCCGCCTGCGCGAGGGCGACAACAAATGGGCCGCGTCGACGCTCGCGCTCAACGCCGACACGGGACGCATCGTGTGGGGCTTCCAGTACACGCCCAACGACTGCTGGGACTACGACGCGGTGAGTACCCCCGTGCTCGCAGACGTCGCGCTGTCCGGGCGCGCGCCCGTGAAGGCGCTCTTCCATCACGACAAGAACGGCTTCTTCTACGCGCTCGATCGCACGAACGGGAAGTTCCTCTACGGCGAGCCCATCGTGCCGGGCATCAACTGGGCCAAGGGCCTCGATCCCGTGACGGGCCGGCCGATCGTGAACCCCGACATGCGGCCCGCGACCGGCGGCCCCGAGGTCGGGCCGATCATCCCGAGCCTCGAGGGCTCGATCGACTGGCAGCCGCTCGCGTACAACCCGGGGCTGAAGACGCTCTATTTCATGTCCAACCAGTGGGCGATGGGGATGAAGTTCTGGAGCGAGGACAAGGTCAGCCTACCGGCGAACGGCGAGTGGTACCTCGGCGCGGACTATCAGCAGTACATGTCGAGCGATCAGCCCGGGAACTTCGTCGCGTTCGACGTCGTCGCGAGGAAGGTGCGCTGGCGCGCCGTGAGCCCCGCGCCGTTCTGGGCGGGCGCGGTCGCGACGTCGGGCGGCCTTGTCTTCACCGGCGACATGCGCGGGCACTTCCTCGCGCTCGACGCCCGGACGGGCGCGCAGCTCTGGAAGTTCCAGACGGGCTCCGGGATCATCGGTAGCCCGATCACGTACGAGCTCGATGGCAAGCAGTATGTCGCGGTGCCGTCCGGCGGCATCGGCGGCGACATGACCTTCTATTACAAGGAGCCGAAGGCCGGGAACCTCTGGGTGTTCGCGCTCGACGCGACATCGCCGGCGACCGATTCGGGCAGTGATCTCGTCGCTCGCGAGGGCGCGGTGCCTCGCGTCGGGCAGCCTGGCAGCACGCTCGGCGGTCGCGTGCTGGCGGGCTACGGATTTCCGGCGACCGGCGGCGGCGAACCCGTGAAAGGCGGAGAGCCGTCGCTGCAGCCCACGTCCGCGGCGCCGGCGGACGCGGTTGCGGCACCGAGCGGCGGCGCGACCGCGTCAAGCAGGATCCGCGGAACCGACGAGTCGATCGCGCTCGGCGAGCAAGTCTACCGCGCTCGCTGCTCCGGCTGTCACCAGGCGAGCGGTGGGGCGGGCAAAGAGCTGTTCCGCACGACGCTACCGCCTTCGCGGTTCAAGGAGACCGTGATGAAGGGCCGCGAGGGCACCACGATGCCCGCTTTCGGCGCCCTGCTCTCGACCGACGAGATCTGGGCGGTCTTCGAGTTCCTGCTCTCGCGCGACAAGCTGCAATAGCGCGGACGTTCAGCGGGGCGCGCGATCCTGTTCGTCCGCAGTCGACGTTCGCAACCTGGCACAGGGAAAGCGCTCATAACGGCGGGCTCACACGCTGCGCGCCACGCGGAACCCATAGTCGTTGTAGCGGAACGACGGATCGAGCTTGCTCCGCAGCGTGACACGGCACATCGTGTACGCGTGGCGCCAGGCGCCGCCGCGCGAGGCACGCCGGGCGCCGGTGTCGGGGCCGGCAGGATTCCGCTCGAGCGACCGGCTGTAGTAATTCGTGTCGTGCCAGTCGGCGCACCATTCGTGGATGTTTGTCGAGATGCCGAACAAACCGAAATCGGTCGGCTCGCCGAGCGTCACGGGCCACGGCGCCGGCAACGGGCCGCGGCCGCCGTTCGGAATCCAGGCAGGCATCACGTCGCCCCACGGAAACAGCGCTGTTTGTCGTCCTCGCGCGGCATGCTCCCATTCCGCTTCCGTCGGAAGCCGCACGGCGCGTCCTTCTTCTGCTGATCGCCACGCGCAATAATCGACCGCGTCGAGCCAGCTGACGCCGACGACAGGGAGGTCCGGTTGTGCGAACAGTGGATGCGACCACTCCTTGGGCTCGTCGTGCCCTGTCGCAGCCACGAAGCGCGCGTATTCGGCGCGAGTGATCGGATGGACGGCAAGCTCGAAGCCGTCGACGAAGACGCGATGCGGCGGCCGTTCGTCCTCCTGGCCGCGATCGGTCCCCATCATGAACCAACCGGCAGGGATTGCCGCAAATGCCGAATCGAGTGTCGATATGCGTGAATCGGGCATCGCGCGATCCTGGCCTAGCGAACAGCCGCCTTTTCAACAGCGCGAGCCCCGGCAAGGATGTCCTCCATCACCGCCTGGTTCCCCTCGTGACACGCATCCTCATATATCCTGTCGTCTGTCCGTTTGAGCCGAACCATTGCCGTCCAGGGCGTCGCCCACGTCGTGGGATCCGCGACCGTCATTTCGTAGCGAATCCTGTCGAGCGCAGTGCGTGTGAAGCGCTCGACCACGTGCAGGTTCTCGGCCGATCCGAGCAGGGTACTGTTCGGAGAATAATTCGTCGTGTCGACGACGAGCGTGCTTCCCTCCCACCGGCCTCGCGAATCGCCGAGCCAGCGGCGGATGGTCTGTGGTAGATGCGGACGTCCATCGAGCGGAATGATCCGAGCGTCGTGCATCGCCTCCGAAAGGAACATGACGTATCCGGGAGTTTGCACAATCTGGTAGTAGTTGTGGTAGCTCGCAGCGGCGCCGCCGATCCTCGGAGCCCCATAGGTGAGGCACCGAATGAAGTTGCTGAGATCTTCAGGGCCCGACGGTAGACTCGAACTGTTTCCTGCGAATGCTGCGGCGTCTGCCGCGAGCTTTCTCTGGCGCCCGGCCGGCGTCATGAGAGGAATCTTCCCGTCGGGCGGATCGACGATCAGCGACGTTCGGTTATCGATTTCCCTATTTGCTCCGACGCCGCTGCCGGTTGCGTTTCGGTTCTTGTACACGACGGGATTCGCCAGCGCGGCCAGAAAGAAGTTGTCGCCTCCCGCGGCATCGCTGTCCACGTCGCCCGCGAAGAGCCGCGCCGCGTTCTTCCTGAGCACGGCCACTTCCTCTTCGGTCAGGAATTGTTTTCCCTCGAGCGCCTTCGGCCGTTCCAGCGGAGTGGCGTCGTTGTTCAACCAGACACCCTGAAGATCCGGCCGGCCATCCGGAGTCCGTGGCAGCGTCTGTTTCGTTGCCGCAGGCCCGGAGGCCGACGTCTGACCGGCGGAAACAGCCGGCGCGAACGCGGCGATCACGACGATTGAAGCGCCGAGTGACCCGAGAGTTGGAACACGCATGGTGAGCTCCTTTATCCGAACGCGCACCAGGCTGCGAGGAGAGGCCGAAACGGACATCATCTTACAGGGACCTCTACGCGACAGCAATCGCTACAATCTGCAGTGGCGGCGGCGAACCACGCCGCGCGGAGTGGACATGACCAGACTCATCGGCGTCATCGTCGCGGGCGTCTTGTGCCTGCCGATCGCATCCATCGCGCAGGAACCGGTGGTCACGTTGAGAGCAGACGTCGTCATCGACGGGACGGGCAACACGCTTCGAAACACCAATATCGTGGTGCGGGGCACGAAAATCCAGTCGATCGGCCAGACGACCGCGCAAGGTCCTGTTTACGACCTGCGCGGGCTCGCCGTGATGCCGGGGTGGATCGACACGCACGCGCACATCAGCGGCCACTTCGACCGCAAGACGGGGCGACTGCCGGAGGAGGGATCTGAAACGCCGCAGCAGACGATGCTGTACACGGCGGGCAACGCGTACCGCACGCTGCTCGCCGGCTTCACCACGGTGCAGAGTCCAGGCGCCGAAATCGACAAGGACCTCCGCGACTGGATTGCCGACCGGATTATCCCCGGACCTCGCATCCTGACTTCTCTCCGGGCGATTACGGACAAGACCGGGACACCGGAGCAGGTTCGCGCGTTCGTGCGGAAGGCTGCCGCCGACGGCGCCGACGTCATCAAGCTGTTCGCGACATCGAGCATCCGCGACGGCGGAGGCCAGACGATGAGCGACGCACAGATTCAGGCGGCGTGCAGCGAGGCGCACGCGCGCGGCAAGCGCGCCATGGTACACGCGCAGGGGCCCGAGGGCGCGAAAGCCGCCATCCTCGCCGGCTGCACCTCGATCGAGCACGGCAATCGGCTGACCGACGAGGTGCTCGACTTGATGGCGCAGCGCCAGGTCTACTTCGATCCGAACTTCGGGCTGCTGCTCCACAACTACCTGGAGAACAAGGCGAAGTTCATTGGTCGCGGCAACTACAACGAGCAGGGCTTCAAATTCATGGAGGAAGGCATCCCGATCGGGATCGACACGTTCAAGCGCGCGCTCAAGCGGAAGATCCCGATCGTGTTCGGCACGGACGCCGTCGCCGGCGCGAACGGTCGCAACTACGAGGAGTTCGTCTACCGCGTGCGCGACGGCGGCCAGCCGCCGATGGACGCGATTCTGGCGGCGACGTCGACCGCAGCGCGATCGCTCGCCCTCGACAAGACGATCGGCACGATTGCCCCGGGCTTCGAAGCCGATATCATCGCGACCGATGGCAACCCGCTCCAGGACATCACGGCCGTGCGGCGCGTCGTCTTCGTGATGAAAGGCGGCACGGTCTACAAGAACGTGGCCGGCGCGCAGAAGTCCGGAACGAGATCGTCATCGGGCGATCGGTAGTCATCGGAGCGACACGTCGTCGATCCGGAGCGCCGTCACGTTGACCGCGTCGGTCACGACGCGAAATTGAATACGGATCACTCGACCGGCGTAGGCGCCGAGACCGAAGCCGCCGTTGAACACGTACGCGCCCGCTGCGCGCTTATCGAGGTTGCTGTATGTGTGGAGCGTGAAGGGTGCACAAAATTCGGGTTCGCACTGATCGGGCCCCCCGACCGGAGGGACTCAGCCGCTGAAGCGTAGAATTGCGGGTCGTCTGGCTACCGACGACGAATCCATCGTCCCACCATTTCGTGGACCGACCGGCTCTTCCTCGCGGCGGCAAGCCGACTCCTGCCGCGGGACCGCTGGCGATCCTTCGTCGTCACGCCCTAGACGCTCCTTCGGTGGCATCGGCGGCTGATCGCGAAGCGTAGATCTCGGCGACTTCGTGTGTGTCGCAAGGGTTTCTCGCGGCTCACGGCTCGATGAGTATGATCCCAGTGTGTTGCAACCTCTGCTCGCGATCTGCACACTGAAGTGGGACGCCCTACGCCTTGACGTTCGGCATTCCTTTCGCAGTCTGCGACGGGCTCCGACGTTCTCCTTGATCGTCGTCGTCACGCTGACGGTGGCGATGGGTGCGACCACGGCAGTCGGCAGCCTGCTTAACGCCCTCGTCTTCCGAACGCTCGCCGTACCCAGTCCCGAACAGCTCGTGGCTCTGTCGGCCCTCGATCCACGGGCCAACGTGACGGGCCACTTCTACGCCGACCCGTTCAAGGCGTACCGCAGCGCCCAGCGATCGTTCGCGCAGATGTCGATGTACTCCGGCGGAGGACTCCTGCGCGTCGAGACGCGTGCCGGCGTGTTCGACGCGTGGACGGCAGGCGTCTCGCCGGCCTATTTCGACATCGTCGGCGCGCGGCTGTCGGCGGGACGGTTCTTCACCGACTCGGACGACGCGGTCGTCGTGATCAGCGAGGCGTTCCGCCGGCGCATCTTCGGGAATGGTCCCGCCATCGGCGAGACGATCAAGGTCAACGCGGTGCCGGCGACGGTGATCGGCGTCGCGGCGGACAGCTTCGGTGTGGAAGTCGATGGGACGACCGATCTCGTCGCGCCCTTCACGCTGATGCGAGCGACCGGCGACAACCCGTCCAGGCCGGCTCGATCCGCCAACGTGGTAGGACGTCTTGCGCCCGGCGTGTCAATCGGCGCGGCGCGCGCGGAACTGGCGGCGCTGTGGCCGTCGATTCAGGCGGCGACGCTGCCCACGACATTACCGGGACCCGAGCGCGAGGCGCTGCTCCGTCAGCGGGTGGACGTGACGCCGCTCGCGTCAGGCTTTTCGGCTCTCCGCACCCGGTTCGGCACCACGCTCGGGATGCTCCTGGGCATGATGGGAATGCTCCTGGCGGTCGCGTGCGCCAACCTCGCGGGCCTCACGCTGGCGCGCTCGCTGACGCGGCGTCACCAGGTCGCGATTCGTCTCGCGCTGGGTGGAAGCCCGCTGCGCGTGTTCTGGCAGCTGCTGGTCGACGGAATCCTGCTGTCGGCCGTGGCGTTCGCCTGTGCGATCCCGCTCGCGTGGGGGATCACCCGGGTCGTGAGATTGACGCTCATGGCTGGCCTCCTCATCAGCAAGTTTCCGGCGGTGACGCCCGATGCCGGCGTGCTCGCCGCGACGGCGCTGCTGACTCTTTTGATCGGCCTCGCCATGGGCGTCGTCTCCGCGTGGCGGTCGGTCGCGGCGCGCGTGGACGAATGCCTGCGTCCCGGCCGCGGGACGATCGGCTCGTTCGGGCGCTTCGGGCGCGGCCTCCTCGTCGCACAGGTCGCGTTGTCGATGACGTGTCTGGTCGGCGCCGGACTCTTCATGGCCACGCTGGCTCGCTTGCGGGCGAACGATACGTCGCTCCAGTCGCAGCGCATCGTCTTCACGCGCGCGTATCGCGAACCCGGAGATCATCAGCTGTTAACACCCGAGTACTACCAGACGCTCGTCCGCGAACTTGCCCACATGCCGGGCGCCGAGGCGGCCGCGCTGTCGGTGTATTACCCGACGTACTTCGGGGTCACGGGGCCGATCCCGACGGAGCACTACACGCGGGCCGACGGCGTCTCCACATCCGAAGTCGCCGCTCTGCCGGAGTGCGTATCGCCGGGCTTCTTCGATCTGTTCCGGCTGCCGCGGCTGCAGGGCCGCGACATCACGTGGGACGACGGCCCGGGAAAGCCGTTCGTGGCGCTCGTCTCGGCGTCGCTCGCGCGCGCGCTGTTCCCGGCAGGCGACGCCATCGGGCACCGGATTCGGCTCGCCGGCTGTAGCGCAGGCCTTCAGGGCTGCCCGCAGGACATCGAAGTGATCGGCGTCGTCGCCGACGCCCCGTACGGCAAGCTCGACGATCCGCGGCCGTTCGTCGTCTTCCGGCCGATTCTGCAGGACATGGCGAGGTCGCAGTTTCCGATGGCGTACGTCCGCGCGAGCGGCGACCTCGCGACCGTGCGCGACGGATACACGCGCGTCGTGAAGGCGCTGGGGCATCGATCTCTGCGCAATTTTTTCATCACGTCGTCACAATGGGTCGACCGCGCGCTGTTGCAGCAGCGCTTCACGGCAGGCCTGGCCGCATTCGCAGCGGCGCTCACGAGCCTGCTGGCATGCATGGGCGTGTACGGGCTGCTCGCGTACTCCGTCGCGGCGCGGGTTCGCGAGATCGGTGTGCGCGTCGCGCTCGGCGCGGAGCGCGGGACCGTCGTCTGGATGATCGTCCGTGACGGTCTGGCGATCGCGGTGCCCGGTGTGCTGATCGGCGCTCCGTGCGCGTGGGCCGGCGGGCGGCTCGTCCGGGCACAACTCTACGGCATCGCCCCCAGTGATCTGCGAACGCTGTTGATCGCCGCAGCCACATCGCTTGCGACGGTGCTCGCGGCGTCATTGCTTCCGGCGCTGCGCGCGTCGGGGGTAGCGCCCATCGAAGCACTGCGTGAGGAATAACATCTGGATGCGGCCATCATTTGCGACGCCAGCGCCTGAAGGCATTCTGCTCGTCACTTTTGACTCGCCGGCAGTGAATCCGTGTTGCGGAAGTTGTCACGACGGCCCGCTCACCGTGGCAGAACGCGTACGCCGAGCGGTTGATCGGATCCATTCGCCGCGAATGCCTCGACCATGTCGTCGTCTGGAATGAGCGCGGGCTGCGCCGTCTCTTGAACGCGTACGTCACGTACTACTCGAGAGTCCGAACGCACCTCTCGCTCAACAAGGACGCGCCGATCTCCCTAGCCGTCGCGCCGCCAACCAACGGCAACATCGTGGCAGTTCCTGAAGTCGGTGGGTTGCATCACCGCAACGAATGGCGCGCCGCGTAGCACGTCGCGCGCTGCCCTCCGGGTCTTCATCGGAATCGACTCGACACACAACCGCCCGAATTGTGATCTGGTGATAGCTGTGCGATGCGATTGGAATGATTTCGAGTTCGTGATGCCCACGGCAAGCCGCGGACGGCCGCAACCTCAATCGTGGCAGCCAGTTTGAGGTTTTCGGCAGGGACGACGCGCTGATCGCTCCGATCATGCAGTGCGTTGCATCGACCGCTGGAGCCCACGGTAGTCAAGATTTCTTGAGATCAGTCCCTAAAAGGCGGACACTGCGGATGCTAAAGAGGAGGGCACGTCGAACGCGCCGACACCGGCCACACTCTCGTGCTGACGCAGCGGCACGATGAGTGATCAATCAACGTGAGAGCTCGTTGGCTTTCACGGAAGGAGCGAGACAGGACAGCGATGATCAGAGACGGTTGAAGGGAGCAAGGCGATGAACGCTCATCAGTTCGTGCGACTCGTCGTCGTATCGGTGTGTCTGCTGTGTCTGCCGGCCACTGGGTGGGCGCAGGCGGAAACCGGCGCCATCGCGGGCGTCGTGCGAGATGCGTCGGGCGGCGTGATGCCTGGCGTCACGGTGGAAGCCACCAGTTCAGCCTTGATCGAAAGGGTTCGCTCTGTCACCTCGGATAACCAGGGGCTCTACCGCATCGTCGACCTGCGCCCCGGCTTATACACCGTCACCTTCACGTTGACCGGCTTCCGCACGTTCAGGCGGGACGGAATCGAGTTGACGACCGGGTTCACCGCAACCGTGAACGCCGAACTGAAAGTGGGCACGGTCGAGGAGACCGTCACGGTCACGGGGGCGACTCCAGTGGTGGACGTCCAGAACGTCCAACAGCAAACCACCATCCCGCGCAACACGCTGGATGCGCTCCCAATCGCTGGACGTCCGTCCCAATTCATCACGCTCATTCCTGCGGCCAACGCCGGAAGCACGACCTCTCACGATGTCGGCGGCGTTGGAACCGACCGCGGGTTTTTTGGGGTCCATGGCCAGCGCGCCGACGATATGACCTTCAATTTTGCCGGCATGGATTCGAGAGTGTTCAGTGGCGGTAGCTTCCAGTACAACAAAGCCACGTTCGAGGAAGTTGTCGTCGAGACGGGCGCCGGCTCCGCTGAAGCGACAACCGGCGGAGTCCAGATCAACATCATCCCCAAGGACGGCGGCAACCGACTTTCGGGAAGCTTGAGTGCCGAGTACACCGGCCCTGGCTTGTCGAGTGACAACGCGACGGACGAGCTGCGCGCCCGTGGCCTGAGCGGGGCGCCGTCAGTTAAGAGTTACTACGACGTGGGCGGAGGTCTGGGCGGCCCATTGAAGCGAGACAAGCTGTGGTTCTTCGGCGCCGGCCGAGTGGAAGACAGAGCCATCTATCAGGCTGGCAATTACTACAACACGCGACAGGGTACCCTGTTCTACGAGCCAGACTTGAGCCGGCGAGCGTACAACCATGATTACTCCAAGGACGCGTCGCTCCGCCTCACGTGGCAGGCCGCCGAGAGGCAGAAGATAGTCGCCTCCTACACTCAGCACCCAGCCTGCCAGTGTGTGTTTGCCATTTTGGAAACAACTGGCGCCACCAATCAACTCCGTGCGCCAGAAGCTGCCGCGGAGCATCATTACGACCCTCAGTACATGCCGGTTCTCACCTACACCTATCCTGTGACCAACAAGTTCCTGGTCGAGGTGAACGCTTCGATGAACAGTTATCAACGTAGTCAAAAACGGCTGCCGGAAACAGGGGTCGACGCCATCTCGGTCGTGGATCAGGCGCTGAACCTTGAGTACGGCTCGCGGCGCACTGGCTACCAGATACTGCATGACTACCGCTATCACGAACGGTTCGCGATGTCTTACATTACCGGGTCGCACAACTTCAAGGTCGGCGTCGACCTGAACCACTTCGAGCAGGGCGCCAAAGACTATGGCGATGCGAACGTGATCAACCTGGCCAGGTCGTACCGGTTCCGAAACAAGGTGCCGAACCAGGTGACGATCTACAACACGCCAAACGGACCCTATGACATCGCAACGGAGAACGGGGTCTACGCGCAGGATCAGTGGACGGCCCGGAAGCTGACACTGAACATGGGCCTACGGTACACCGCGTATGATGCGTTTATCCCAGCACAGCACCTGCCGGCGGGTCCGTTCGAGCCGGTGCGCGATTTCCCGGCGGTGGAGCACTCGCCGCAGTGGAAGAATCTCAGCCCGCGCCTGGGAGTCGCTTACGACCTGTTTGGCTCCGGAAAAACGGCACTCAAAGCGTCGCTAGGTCGCTATCCGATCCGAAATGTGGGCGCCGCCGTGGATTATCCGTCTTCACGGCTGGCCGCGAGCACAGCGCGGACCTGGAACGACTCCAACGGCAATTACGTCCCCGATTGCGATCTCCTCAATCCCGCCGCCAACGGCGAGTGCGGGACATGGGACGACCTCAGTTTCGGCCGTCCTGGCACCCATCGAGCGGCCGATGCGCTGACCGGCCTCAATCAGCAGAGCTACAACTGGCAGGGCTCGATCTCCGTCCAGCACGAGTTGCGGGAGAACGTGGGGCTCAATATCGCCTATTACCGCACCTGGTACGGTGGCTTCCTGGCCAGCGACAATTTGGCGACGCCGGCGGGTAGTTACAATTCGTACTGCATCACGATGCCCGTTGATAGCCGGCTGCCCAACAGCGGCGAGCCGCTCTGCGGGCTCTATGACGTCACGCCGGCGCTAACCGGACAGCAAGACAACCTTGTCACTCAGGCGACGCACTACGGGGAGCAGACCGAGGTCTTCCAAGGCGTCGATGTCACCGTGACCGGGCGCTTCGCACAGGGTGCACGGGCCCAGGCGAGCCTGAGCACGGGGCAGACGGTGAACGACACCTGCGATTTCAATAATCTTCCGCAGGTGCAGACGCTTCTGATCCAAGGAGTCGCGGCGCAAAATCAAGCGTTACCCTCGTCAGTCGTGACGCCTCGAACGCCCGCGTTCTGCCGCATCAGCACGCCTTGGTCCGGCGGGACGGCGTTCGGTTTCAATGTCGTCTACCCTCTGCTCTGGAACCTCCAGGCGAGCGCGATCTACCAGAACAAGCCGGGGTTCCCGATCACGGCGACTTACGTGCCCACCAATGCTGAAATCAAATCGTCGCTCGGCCGGAACCTGTCGGAGTGCAACCAAGCTGCCGCCACGTGTTCCGCTAACCGCACGATCTCGCTGATTCCGCCCAACACGATCTTCGACGATCGGATCAACCAGTTGGATCTCCGTTTCAGCCGGACTTTCCCGATACGGAACGCCAAGCTGCAGGGGAATTTCGACCTCTTCAACATCTTCAACGGGAGCACCATCCTCAACGAGCAGACGCGCTACAGCAACACGAATAACCAGTTTATGAACGCGATACAAATCATGGGCGGGCGCCTGCTCAAATTCAGCGCCCAACTTACATTCTAAGGTAACTGGCTGGGGCCGCGGGCCGCCTGCAGATAAAGGGACAATCGATTCGCGAGTCGCCTCTGGCGGCGGCGGTCAACACACCGATTGAGAAGCCGTGCGATGGATGCCGTATCGCGCAGAGATTTTCTCGCCGGTAGTGCACTGCTGCTGACGGCGCGATCGTACTCGCGGATCGTCGGCGCAAACGATCGGATCCAGATTGGCCAGATAGGCTGCGGCCATTTGGCCGCGGGACACCGGCAGATGCTCAAGATGTCGGCCGAAACGGATCCAAATCTCGATTTGCGCAGCGTCTGCGATATTTGGTCGGTGAATCGCGAACGAGCGGCGGACGACGCGAAGTGAACACGCTGACCGAGAACGACAGCCACACGATAGGGAAGAGCCGCTCCATCGCAGGAATCGGAAGCTCCGGAGGAAACCCGAGCAGCCGGACGGCGACAAGCACGCTGACGCCCGCGAGAACCCCATCGCCATCGTGTGCGCCGTCAGAACGCCGGGGAATGCCAGCAGGGACGGCGACTCACGCAGCCAGACGCTGAGGCTGCTCGATGAGGCGGAACCACGGGTCCATGACCGTCTGAGAGGTGGCGCCACTCTACCAGACTTGCGCGGTGCGTACGTGCGAAGATGTCGCGACCGTGCGAACCGTGCAGTGGCTGTTCGTCGTGAGCGTCGCGCTGTTCATCAGCGGCATCGGCTTCATCATCGCCGGCGCGCGGACGCTGCGTACGGCAGCGCCTGTTGGCGCTCCGGTGACGATGCCCGTGGCCAGCATCAAGCAGACCATGAACGCCATCGTCGCGCCGGGCGCGGACGTGATTTACAAAGCGGTCGGGACGACCACGACGGCCACCGGCGTGGAGGACATTGCGCCTCGGAACGACAAAGAGTGGGCGGCCGTCGGCAACAGCGCGGCGGCGCTCGTCGAATCCGGCCACCTGCTCCTGGTGCGCGGCCGCGCGCTCGACACCGGCGACTGGGCCAAAATGACCCGCGAGATGATCGATGCTGCCAGGGCGACTCTCGCGGCGGCCGACGCAAAAAATGCGAACGGCATCCTCGCGGCTGGAGGCGACCTCAATGAATCGTGCGACAGGTGCCATGCAAAATACCGGCGGGAGTAACCGCACGACGGTCGCGACCGCGGCCCTGACGGTGCTCCTGTGCGGCAGCGTCTCGGTGGGACTCGACGCGCATGGCGTGTCCGGCAAGGACGCCGTCTTCCTCATGGGCTTGCAGGGGCGGGCGATTGGCCCGCTCCTCTATCTGGGCGCGAAACACATGGTGACTGGGTACGACCACTTGCTGTTTCTGGTAGGCGTCGTCTTTTTTCTCCACAAACTGAAGGACGTCGTGCAGTACGTCAGCCTGTTCACGCTCGGGCACAGCGTGACCCTGCTCGCGGGCGTGCTCGGTGGCGTGCGCGCGAATCCCTTCCTCGTCGACGCGATCATCGGCTTCTCGGTCGTCTACAAGGCGTTCGAGAACATGGACGGCTTCAGAACGTTCTTCGGCGTTCAGCCGAATGCCAAGGTCGCGGTCCTTGTCTTCGGGTTCTTCCACGGATTCGGCCTCGCCACGAAGCTGCAGGACTTCGCGCTCTCGCCCAACGGTCTCGTCGCAAACATCCTGAGCTTCAATGCAGGCGTCGAGATCGGGCAGTGTCTCGCGCTGACGGCGATCCTCATCGGGTTGACCTATTGGCGAACGCGCTCCGGCTTTCTGCGCCACGCCTTTGCCTTCAACGGCCTGGTCATGGCGTGTGGCTTTCTCCTGGTCGGCTACCAGGTGTCGGGCTTTGTCCTTTCTCCACTATGACCGTCACGACGACGGACCAACGGACGACGGAGATCAGACAGCGACTCGCGCTGGCGGCAGGAGCCGCGCTGCTTTCGGCGGGACTCATCCTGGTGATGGTCGTTCTGCCGGCGGAATACGGCGTCGATCCGTTCGGGACCGGCGCGCGGTTGGGTCTCGTTCAACTTGGGATCACCGGGCAGCAGGTGGCCGCACTGAACGCCGCGGCATCGGCCGCCGCGACCGGTCAGGGCGCGATCATCGCGGCGCACGAGCGCCCGTTTCAGCACGAAACAGTCGACTTCAAGCTGGCGGCCCACGAGGCGATGGAATACAAGTACCGCCTCGAGAAGGGCGAAGCGCTTCTGTATTCCTGGAGCGCGAACGCTCCGGTCAACTACGAGTTGCATGCGGAGCCCGATGGAGCGCCTCGCGGGTACGCACAAAGCTATGAGAAGCAACAAAGCGTCAGTCGGGCCTCGGGTACGCTGACGGCGCCATTTCCGGGCATTCACGGATGGTACTGGGAGAATGCCGGCGATCAGGAGGTCACGATCACGCTCAGGGCCGCCGGCTTCTACACCGTCTCTCACGAATTCCGAAAGGGCGCTGCGGTCAGGAACAGGATCTTTCAATAGAGCCGCAGCGTTACTGCGTCAGTTGAACGCAGTCAAGGGAGACGTTCACAAAAGAGACGAACGTGCTCTCGCCATTTATGCGCGTGGCGGAATCCCCGTGGGTTCCGCCGGGATGAAGATCCCGAACACCGGCAGCGGAGTGGCGAGGCGGCCGGCGATTCTTTTTCGACTACTTCTCGGTCTCGCGCGAGTAGAGGAACAGTCGTCGTCCGTCGGCGAGCAGCAGATTCCGGCCGACTCCTTTGTTGGTGCCGTCCTTGGCCTGATAGCCTTCGATGACGAGCTCGGTGCCAATCGCCAGCGTGTTTTTCGTCACGCCGTTCTTGATCAGTTGATTCGGGCTGCCGCCTTCGATCATCCAGGCGACCACCTCGCCGCTCTCGTCTTTCACATCGAGGTGGAACCACGAGTGCGGATTGATCATCTCCCATTTGGTGAGCATGCCGCGCACCTTGAACGGCTTGCTGATGTCGAACTCCGCGGAGAATGCGTGATGCGCCATGGCCGGCGCTGCGGCCAGCAGGAGAGCAATGCCGAGACCCGCAACAGCTCGCCTCGTTCGCATGTTCAACGCCTCCTTACTT
>QHWK01000053.1:12580-13026 GCA_003223775.1 Acidobacteriota bacterium | reverse complement strand
ACCTCGGGAGCGTTCCGGCCGGTACGAATACGGCGGGGCTCGTCACGGCGCTCAACAGCGCGAGCTTCGGGCAGATTCAGACGGCAGGCGACCCGCGTATCATGCAATTCGCTCTGAAATTCGGATTCTGAGTACTGAACTCTGACAAGGATACGAAGGCTGGCAACCGCGCCACGAAGGCCACAAAGGGTGACACCAAGGTCACAAAGGCAGGCACGCGAAACGGAAAGGGCACAGAGGCCTATGCGCGGCGCAAGAATGGTCGGCGGTTCAAGGCGCGTGCGGTTGACAGCCTTTGTGTCCGCCTTTGTGGCCTTTGTGGCCGGGATAACAGCCTTTGTGTCCTTGTCGGCGACGGCGTCGGATACCGGAGATTGGCCGTCGCACGATCACGATGCCGGCGGCCGCCGCTTTTCGCCGCTGAAGCAGATCACGCCGGCGAACGC
>QHWK01000053.1:7718-12526 GCA_003223775.1 Acidobacteriota bacterium | reverse complement strand
GTGATCTGGCGCTACACGGCCCCCGCCGCCGTCAGCCGCCGCGGCGTCGCGTACTGGCCCGGCGATCGCGACACGCCGCCGCGTCTCTTCACGGGCGCCGGCGATCGGCTGCTCGCGATCGAGGCGGAGCGCGGCAAGCCCGCCGGCGGATTCGGGGCCGAGGGCTTCGTCGATCTGAAGGCGAGCGTGCGCGGCGAGGTGGACGGCGGGTTCAGCCTCGCGTCGCCGCCGTCCATCTACAAGAACATCGTCATCACCGGCGGCAACAACGGCGAGCAGTCGCCCAGCTCCGGCCTGTACGGCGACATCCGTGGATGGGACGCGCGCAGCGGCAAGCTGCTCTGGTCGTTCCACACCGTGCCGCGCGCCGGCGAGCCCGGCGTCGAGACGTGGGAAGGCGAGAGCTGGAGGAATCGTTCCGGCACGAATGTCTGGGCGTTCTTCACCATCGATGTCGATCGCGGCATCGTCTACGCGCCGATCGGGTCGCCGACCTCCGATTACTACGGCGGCGACCGCAAGGGTGCAAACCTGTACGGCAACTCGATCGTCGCGCTCCACGCGGCGACGGGCGCGCTGAAGTGGTATCGCCAGCTCGTGCACCACGACATCTGGGACTACGACGTGCCCGCCGCACCGACGCTCGTCGACGTCGTCCGCGGCGGCCGCACGATTCCCGCCGTGGCCGTGATGACGAAGATGGCGCTGCTCTTCGTGTTCGACCGCGTCACCGGCGAGCCGGTGTTCGGCGTCGAAGAGCGTCCGGTGCCGCAGAGCAGCGTCCCCGGCGAGGCGACGTGGCCGACGCAGCCGTTTCCGCTGAAGCCGGCGCCGCTCGCGCGCAACACGTTCGATCCCGCGAAGGACTTCTACACGCTCACGCCCGAGCACGCGGCGTTCTGCAAGGAGCTGTGGGACGTGAACGCGATCTACACGAAAGGGCCGTACACGCCGCCGGGCGTCGAGGGGACGATGCTGACGTTTCCGAGCACCGTCGGCGGCGGCAACTGGAACGGGCTCTCGTCCGATCCGACGCTCGGCCTCGCGTTCACGAGCGTGATGAATCTCGGCCAGGTCGCGAAGATGGTGCAGGGCACCGCGCGCGGCGGCGGGCCGCCGACCTGGGTGCGGCGCAGCCCGTGGGGCGGCCCGGTCGGCCGCTTCTGGAATCCCGAGACGAAGATCCCGTGCTCGGCGCCGCCGTTCGGCGAGCTCCTCGCGATCGACATCAGCCGCGGCGAGGTCGCGTGGCGCGTCCCGCTCGGCTTCGTCGAATCGCTCAAGGCGAAAGGCTTCGACAAGACCGGCACGCTGAACATCGGCGGCAGCATTGCGACCGCCGGCGGCGTGATCTTCATCGGCGCGACGCTCGACTGCCGCTTCCGGGCGTTCGAATCGAAGACCGGCAGACAGCTGTGGGAGACCGAGCTGCCGGCGTGCGCGCACGACGTGCCGATGACGTTCCTCGGCAAGGACGGCCGCCAGTACGTTGTCGTCGCCGCCGGCGGCGGCAGCTATCTCGGCGCCGCGCCGGGATCGAAGATCGTGGCGTTCGCGCTCCCGGCGGCGGCCGCGACCCGCCAGTGATGCGCGGCCGGACCGTTCGCGCGGCGGCGGGCGCGCTGGCGTGCCTCGCGCTCCTCGCGCCGGCGCCGCGCGCGCAGACGCCGCCGCGGAAGCGCGTGCTCGCGTGGGCCGACGTCCGCAACGGCTATCAGCACGATTCCATTTCGCACGCGCTCGCGACGATGGAGCGGCTCGGCCGCGAATCGCGCGCCTACGACACGACCATCCGCACCGACTCGCAGTTGATCACCAGGCGGCCGATCGTGTTTCCGAAAGGCACCGGCATCGCCGCCGGGGCTGGCGGAGACTTCAACGTTCACGACCTCACCTACTTCGACGCGATCTTCTTCTTCGGCGTGCGCGAGATCGATCTGTCCGCCGCCGGGCGCGCCGATCTCCTCGCCTTCGTGCGGGACGACGGGAAGGGATTCGTCGCGGCGCACTCGGCGGCGACGGCGTTCTTCTCCTGGCCGGAGTTCGGCGATCTGCTCGGCGGCCGCTTCGACGAGCATCCATGGAACATCGCCGACGCGACCGTCGTCGTCGACGACGCGTCGTTCCCGGCGATGCGGCATCTGCCCGTGCGCTGGCGCGTTCACGACGAGCTGTATCAGCTGAAGGACTTTTCGCGCGACAGGGTGCACGTGCTGGCTCATCTCGATCCGGCGACGCTCGACCTCCATGCGCCGCTCGTCCATCGAACGGACGGCGACTTCCCGGCGGCATGGTCGAAGACCTACGGCAAGGGCCGCGTGTTCTACTCGATCCTCGGGCACGACGCCGACGACTGGGACAACCCGCAGCTGCAGACGATGTACTTCGAGGCGATCCGCTGGTCGCTGCGACAGGTGAACTGAGATGTCGAAGAAGGGCGCCGTGCTCGCCGCCTCGATCGCGATGGTGCTGCTCGCGGTGTCGATGTCGCCGTCGGCCATGACGCAGCCGCCGGCCGGACGCGGCGGCCGCGGCGCCGCGCCGCGGCAGCGCAAGGCGGTGCTCGCGTGGGCCGACACACGCAACGGCATCGCGCAGCACGACTCCGTGTCCCACGCGCTCGCTGTCGTCGAGCGCCTCGGCTACGAGTCCGGCGCGTACGACACGTACATCCGCACCGACTCGAACATCGTCTCGAAGCACCCGACGATGACCGACGGCAAGCCCGCGAGCGGCGGCCCGAGCCTCGCCACCGTCGACGCGATCTTCTTTCTCGGGCACCGCGACGTGCCGCTCGACGCGCAGCAGAAAACCGATCTGCTGTCGTTCGTCAGAGACGAGGGAAAAGGGTTCGTCGCCGCGCATACGGCGACGACCGCGTTCGAGTCGTGGCCGGAATTCGGCGAGCTGATCGGCGCGCGCTACGACGGCCATCCCTGGAACACCGCCTACGGCACCGTCGTCAACGAGGATCCGTCGTTTCCGGCGACGAAGCACCTGCCGCCGGCCTTCGCGTTCACCGACGAGTTCTATCAGGCGAAGGACTTCTCGCGCGACGCCATTCGCGTGCTGCTGCGCCTCGACGTCTCGAAGATGCCGCCGAACCCCGAGCTCCATCGCACTGACGGCGATTTTCCGCTCGCGTGGGCGAAGATGTACGGCAAGGGGCGGGTCTTCGGCCTCACCGACGGCGACGCGGCGCCGAGACCACGCCGGTAGTTCCGCGCGTCTTCCGCTACAATACGCCGCGAGAGGATGCGCTCATGACGATTCGACAGGGGCTCGCGCTCGCAGGTGCGGCGATCGTCGCCGGCTCGGTATGGGTGTCCGCGCAGAGCGGCGCGGCAAAGACGTTCACGGCGCAGGATTTCGTCGACATCCAGCAGCTCTACGCGAAATACAACTGGTCGCTCGATTCCGGCGATGCGGACGCGTACGCGTCCACCTTCACGCCAGACGGCGTCTTCAACAACAACGTCGGCCGCGACGCCATCGTGAAGTTCGCGAATACCTTCCACGCCGGCCTGGGCGCCCACGTGAGGCACTGGAACACGAATCTCATGATCACGCCGACGGCCGAAGGCGCCGCCGGTCAGGTGTATCTCGTGCTGGTGGACTTCGCGAACAAGCCGCCGACCATCGCCACGTCCGCGAGCTACACCGACGAGCTCGTGAAGACGCCGCAAGGCTGGCGCTTCAAGAAGCGCCAAACGAAAGGCGACGCGGCGCCTGTGGCGCCGCCGAAGAATTAGGAATTTGGAACGTGGAATTTGGAATTCGTGATTCCAATCGCAGCGTGACAACGAATTCCAAATTCCAAATCCCAAATTCTTAATTGCGCCGCGGCGAGCTCAGAAGGCGTAGCGAGCCGCGACCCCAAAGCGTCCGACGTTGCGGTCCGCGTCGCCCATCACCCGCAGCAGGCGCAGATCGACATCCACCCACAGCCGCCGCGCGGCGCGAATGCCGATCCCGCCGCCGATCGTCAGCGCGAGATCGACTTCCGATGCGGTGAGGTGCTGATTGATCGTCCGCAGCGGCGCCGCGGGCGCGCCGGGGAAGGCCAGGATCGGAAACGAGAAGACGAGATCGGCGGTCCGGCGGACGCTCGCGACGCCGCCGCCGGCGACGAAGAACGGCTCGATCCGCGCGCTGGCCGTTGGAAGATGCACCCGGACGGCGTTGGTGAAGACGACCATCCGCCCGCCGAGGTTGGTGAGCGACGGCGACGGGAACACCTGGAGGATCGTCGTCGCCGGAAGGCCTGAGAGCGTGTCGGCGATCGTCAGCGGCTGCTCCGGGAACGGGCCCTTCAATGTCGGCGTGAACGTGGCCTCGAGCTCGAGCCCGACAATCGGCGTGAAGCGGTATTCGAACGCGCCGGACACCGATGCGGTGGTGGACGACTCCATGTTCGCCGCCGACACGCCGCCGGCGACGCTCGCGCCGCGCGTGTCCTGCGCCGCGGCGGCGTGGGGCCGCAGCACTGCCATCAGCAGCAGCACAACGCCTCGTGACACTCGCATGTCGATAGTGTAAGTCTAGCTGCGAGACCGATGCACACGGCAACCGACCTGAACGCGCTCGTGCGCGACATCCTCACGAGCCGCGTCTACGAAGTGGCGAAGGAGACGCCGCTCGACCACGCGCCGCGCCTCTCGGCGCGCCTCGGCAACACGGTGCTGCTCAAGCGCGAGGATCTGCAGCCGACCTTCAGCTTCAAAGTACGCGGCGCGTACAACCGGATGGCGCGGCTGTCGGAGGCCGAACGGGCGCGCGGCGTCATCGCCGCGAGCGCCGGCAACCAC
>QHWK01000053.1:0-7552 GCA_003223775.1 Acidobacteriota bacterium | reverse complement strand
TGCTGCGGCAGTGCGCGCCGCACCCGTCGGCGGTGTTCGTGCCGGTCGGCGGCGGCGGCCTGATCGCCGGCATCGCCGCCTACGTCAAGGCCCTCGTCCCCGAGACGCACGTCGTCGGCGTCGAGCCGGTGGACGCCGACGCGATGGCGCAGTCGCTCGAGCGCGGCGAGCGCGTGCAGCTCGGCGAGGTGGGCTTGTTCGCCGACGGCGTCGCCGTGCGCCAGGTGGGCGAGAAGACGTTTCCGATCGTGCGCGCGACGGTGGACGAGATCGTGCGGGCGACCAACGACGAGATCTGCGCGGCGATCAAGGACGTGTTCGACGACACGCGCAGCATCATGGAGCCGGCGGGCGCGCTCGCGGTCGCGGGGCTGAAGTCGTGGGTGGAGCGCCGCCGCGTCCGCGGCGAGCGGCTCGCCGCCGTCCTCAGCGGCGCGAACATGAACTTCGATCGCCTGCGCTTCGTGGCCGAGCGCGCCGAGCTCGGCGAGGGGCGCGAAGCGCTGCTCGCGGCCACGATCCCGGAGCGCCCGGGCGCGTTCGGCGCCTTCTGCCGCGCGCTCGGCGACGGCGTGATCACGGAGTTCAACTACCGGTTGAGCGGACGGGACGCGGCGCAGATCTTCGTGGGGATTTCCATTCGCGCGCGCGCCGATGTCGACGCGCTCGTCCGGCGGCTCACCGATCTCGGCTACGAGACGGCGGATCTCTCGGGCAACGAGATGGCGAAGCTGCACGTCCGCCACATGGTCGGCGGGCGGACGCCGCACGTCGCCTCCGAGCGCGTCTGCCGCTTCGAGTTTCCCGAGCGGCCGGGCGCGCTGATGCAGTTTCTCGACGCGCTGGGCGGCCGCTGGAACATCAGCCTGTTTCACTACCGCAACCACGGCGCCGATTTCGGCCGCGTGCTGGCGGCGTTCGAGGTGCCCGATCGCGATCGCGCGGCATTCGACGCCTTCCTCGTCGCGCTCGGCTACCGGTATCAGCTCGACGAGCACAACGACGCCTACCGCCGGTTTTTGGGGCCAGTGAGCAATTAGGAAGGCGCGTCAGCTTTCGGCGCGTTTCAAAACGTGTAGGGCGAGGCTTTCAGCCTCGCCGTGGCGACCCTGAAAGGGTCGCCCCACATCATTGCAACGCACTGAGAATTGGCGGCGCGCGTCAGCTTTCGGCGCGCGTCACCGATCCGGCCGGCGTCCAGCGCAGATAGGCCGCGGCGACCAGCGTGTCGATGACCATGCGGCACGTCTCGCGCTCGAGGCCCCACAGCCGCGTCGCCTGCGCCGGCGTCAGGCGCAGGCCCGGCATCTCCCTGAACTCCTCGCGGATCCGGTGGACGATCACTTCAAGGTCCATGTGTGCCTCGTGTTGTCGGAGAGTTCCCGCCGCGCCTGACGCCCGGCCTGCTCGGCGCCCTCGGTCTCGAACGTCAGACGTCCCGGCGAACCGCCGGCCTCGACGCCGTGGCGGCGGTAGTACGCCGCGAGCGTCCCTGCATCCACGATCGCCGGCTGCTGCGCGATCTCGAGCGCGTGATACAGCTCGTGCGCCAGCGTCGCCATCGTCGTCACCTGCGGGCGGCCGCACGCGAGCTCGATCACGAGATACCGCTGCCCCGCGGCCGTCGTCGTGAGCATGCCGACCCGCCCTTCGAGCGCGGTCTGGTCGAATACGCGCATGCGCACGTAGACGATGACGTCGGTCGCTTCGAGGCGATCGAGGAGCGCCCGGATCGAGGGCGAGCGGCGCGCGCCCTCCTCGACGAACGGACCGAGCGACACATCGGGCCGCACGTGCGGCGGGGGCGGATCGGACGCGAGCAGCGCGACGACGGCGGCGGCGGCGAGGGGCATGCGGTCGTGGCGAGCAAGATGCACACCATGGCGCGTGTCGAGATTCGCGCCAACAACGATGTAGGATCGAGGCCGCCGCGCCCCGATCGTGCCGCCGTGAGATTCAGACAAAAATGTTGGACGTTCACGCCATGCCGACAGGAATGTAGGATGGAGCCGATGCCGACCCGCGCCCGTCCTGCGCCGCCCGACGCCGACGCGCCCGCCCGCGAGGTGCGACGCCTCTCGTCGCTCCTCGAGGTGAGCCAGGCGCTCTCGGGCACCCTGAACCTCAAGGCCTCGCTGCACCGCGTCCTCGAGATCCTTGCGCGCCACCACGGCGCCCTGCGCAGCATCGTGTCGATCCTCGACGCCGACGGCGATCTGCGCGTCGAGGCGTCCGACGGGCTCGGCGACCACTCGCGGCACGTGCGGTACCGGATCGGCGAGGGGATCACCGGCAAGGTCGTCCAGAGCGGCAAACCGATCGTCGTCCCGCGCGTGAGCCGCGAGCCGTCGTTCCTGCACCGCGCCGCGCCCCGCCCGGAGCTCGCGCACCAGGAGCTCAGCTTCGTCTGCGTGCCGATCGTCCTCAACCGCCGCGCGATCGGCGCGCTGGCGATCGATCTGCGCTACAAGCCGGAGCGCAACTTCGAGCGCCACGCGAAGTTCCTCGGTGTGGTGGCGTCGATGATCGGCCAGGCGGTGAAGATCCAGCGGCTGATCGAGGAGGACAAGCGGCGGCTCGTCGACGAGAACACGCACCTGCGTCAGGAGCTGCGCGAGCGGTACGACTTCTCGAACTTCGTCGGCAGCAGCGGATCGATGCGCCAGATCTTCGAGCAGGTGACGCAGGTCGCCGGCACGAACACCACCGTCCTGCTGCGCGGCGAATCGGGCACGGGCAAGGAGCTGATCGCGCACGCGATCCACTACAGTTCGCTCCGCGCCAGGAAGCCGTTCGTGAAGGTGAGCTGCGCGGCGCTCCCCGACAGCCTGATCGAGTCCGAGCTCTTCGGCTACGAGAAAGGCGCCTTCACCGGCGCCGAGGCGCGCAAGAAAGGGCGGTTCGAGCTCGCCGAGGGCGGCACGCTCTTCCTCGACGAGATCGGCGACGTGAACCTCGCGACGCAGGTGAAGCTGCTGCGCGTGCTGCAGGAGCGCGAGTTCGACCGCGTCGGCGGCACCGAGACGGTGAAGGCCAACGTGCGGCTCGTCGCGGCGACCAACAAGGATCTCGAGCGCGCCATCGCCGCGGGCACGTTCCGCGAGGACCTCTACTACCGGCTGAACGTGTTCACGATCTTCATCCCGCCGCTGCGCGATCGCAAGGCGGACCTGGTGCCGCTGGTCGATCACGTCCTCGAGAAGTTCGCGCGCGAGCACAAGCGCAGCATCAAGCGCATCTCGACGCCCGCGATCGACATGCTCGCCAGCTATCACTGGCCCGGCAACGTGCGCGAGCTCGAGAACACGATCGAGCGCGCCGTCCTCATGTGCGACGGCGAAGTGATCCACGGCCACCATCTCCCGCCTTCGCTGCAGACCGCCGAAGCGTCGGGCACCGTGACGCGCGTGTCGCTGCGCGATGCGGTCGGCGCCTACGAGAAGGATCTGATCCAGGACGCGTTGAAGACCACGCGCGGCAACTGCGCCAGAGCGGCGCGGCTGCTCGACGCCACCGAGCGGATCATCACTTACAAAGTCCGGCAGTACGGGATCGACGCGAAGCGCTTCAGATCGTAGAGCGGAGATCCTCGAGGTCGTGGGCGGCGCGCGGCACGGCGTCGCGCGGCCCGACGGCCGGATGGTCGAACGTCCACGCGACGCACGTCGCGCAGATGGTGTGCGTCACCGCGGCGCCCTCGCGTCCCGCCTTCACCACCCGGTGACACCAGGCGCAGACGACCGTCATCTCGCGCGCTGCCATGTCGGCTCCTCCGGAGACGTCCGCTCGCGTCGGGCACGGCGTGCTGTCGCAACGCCGATGCCGCGCGAGGAGGGCGCCACCTCGGCCCGTTGGCGGACTCTTTGGACCGGCCGTGTCTCATGACGAGCCGCACGCGTGCGAGAACTGTCAGCCGAACCGCGGCCGCGTCTTGACACCTTGCGCCCGTTTCGAGAACCATTGGCGGCCCACGCCACCCGAGGAGGTGCTCGTGCCCATCCCAGTTCGTCTGCGCGTCAACGACACCGATCGTGAACACGTCATCGAGCCGCGCGTGCTGCTCGTCCACTATCTCCGGGATCTCTGCGGCCTCACGGGCACGCACGTCGGATGCGAGACGGGCATCTGCGGCGCCTGCACCGTGCTCGTGGACGGGCAGGCGGTGAAATCGTGCACGCTGTTCGCCGTCCAGGCCGACGGCGCGAGCGTGACGACGATCGAGGGCGTCGGCAACGGCCATCTCCACCCCGTGCAGCAGGGCTTCTGGGACTGCCACGGCCTGCAGTGCGGCTACTGCACGCCGGGGATGATCATGGCGTCGATTCACCTGCTCGCGCAGAACCCGTCGCCCACGCGCGCGGAGATCGCGGAAGGCCTGCGCGGCAACCTGTGCCGCTGCACCGGCTACTCGCACATCATCGACGCGGTCGCGCAGGCCAGCGCCGCCGGGGAGGTGGCCCGTGGCTGAGACCAGGACGCCATACGTCGGCCGTGCGATGAAGCGGATCGAGGATCCGCGCCTGATCAAGGGCATCGGCACCTATGTCGACGACGTGCGGCTGCCGGGGATCGTGCACACAGCGATCCTTCGGAGCCCGCACGCCCACGCGCGCATCCGCAAGATCGACGTCTCGGCGGCGCGCGCGCTCCCTGGCGTCGTCGCCGTCCTCACGGGCGCCGACGTCAACGACGCCTGCGGCCTGGTTCCGTGCGCGGCGGCGATACCGGATCTGAAGGCGCCGAAGCACACGGTGCTCGCCGGCGATCGCGTGTACTACGTCGGCCATCCCGTCGCCGTCGCGGTCGCCACCGATCCGTACATCGCGCGCGACGCGATCGAGGCGATAGACGTCGACTACGATCCGCTGCCGGTCGTCGCGGACGCCGAGGCGGCGGTGAAGCCGGGATCGCCGCTCACGCATCCGGATCTCGGCTCGAACGTCGCCTACACGCACACGGTCGCCGGCGGCAGCAGCATCGACGAGGCGTTTCGCAGCGCCGACCGCGTGATCAGGCATCGGCTGGTCCATCAGCGCCTCACGCCGATGCCGATCGAGCCGCGCGGCGTCGTCGCGTCGTTCCAGCCGGGCGAGGGCACGCTCACGATCTGGACGTCGACGCAGATTCCACATCTGCTGCGGACGCTGCTGCCGGCGATGATCGGCGTCCCCGAGAACAAGCTGCGGATCGTCGCGCCCGAAGTGGGCGGCGGCTTCGGCGCGAAGCTGAACGTGTACGCCGAGGAAGCGCTCGTCGCGCACCTGGCGATGCGGCTGCGGCGTCCGGTGAAATGGATCGAGTCGCGCCGCGACAACGCGGCCGCGACGATCCACGGACGCGATCAGATCGGCGAGTACGAGCTCGCGGTCCGCAACGACGGCACGATCCTCGGCATCCGCACGCGCACGATCGCCGATCTCGGATCGTACCTGCAGCTGCTGACGCCGGCCATTCCCACGCTCACGGGCCTCGTGCTCACGGGGTGCTACCGGATTCCCGCGGTGAAGATGGAGATCGTCGGCGTCTACACGCACAAGATGGCGACCGACGCGTACCGCGGCGCGGGGCGTCCCGAGGCGACGTACCTGATCGAGCGGCTGATGGACGTCGTCGCGAACGAGCTCGGGGTCGATCGCCTCGAGATCCGGCTGAAGCACTTTCCGCAGCCGTCGGAGTTCCCGTTCGCGACCTCGTGCGGCCTCACCTACGACAGCGGCAACTATCAGGGCGCGCTGGCGAAGGCGAAGCAGCTCGCGAACTGGGATCAGCTCGTGAAGGATCGCGACGCCGCTCGCGCGTCGGGCCAGCTGTCGGGCATCGGCGTCTCGACCTACGTCGAGATCTGCGCGATGGGGCCGTCGAAGGCGATGCCGGCCGGCGGCTGGGAATGGGGATCGGTGCGCATGGAGATCTCCGGCAAGGTGACGGTGGTCACCGGCGTCTCGCCGCACGGGCAGGGGCAGGAGACGACGTTCGCGCAGATCGTCGCCGATCGCATCGGCGTCCCGATCGAAGACGTCGTCGTGCTGCACGGCGACACGAACGTCGCGCCGTACGGACGCGACACCTACGGCAGCCGCGGCACGGCGGTCGGCGGCTCGGCGATCGTGATGAGCATCGACAAGATCGTCGCGAAGGCCAAGACGCTCGCCGCGCACCTGTTCGAGACGACCAGCGATCACGTCACGTTCGAGAACGGCGTGTTCACCTCGCCCGGCGTCACGAACCGCGAGATCGGCTGGACGGAGCTCGCCGGTGAAGCGTACGTCGCGAAGAATCTTCCCGCCGGGCTCGAGCCGGGCCTCGAGGCGTCGAGCTTCTTCGAGCCGCAGAACTTCACCTTCCCGTTCGGCACGCACATCGTCGCCGTCGACGTCGACCGCGACACGGGGCGGGTGAAGATCACGAAGTACGTCGCCGTCGACGACTGCGGACCGCAGATCAACCCGCTGATCGTCGAAGGGCAGCTGCAGGGCGGCATCGCGCACTCGATCGGCCAGGTGCTCTTCGAGAAAACGGTGTACGACGAGAACGGGCAGCTGCTGACCGGCGAGTTCATGGATTACGCGCTGCCGCGCGCGACCGACATCCCCGAGTACGTGTTCGGGCACACGGTGACGCCGTCGCCGGTGAACCCGCTCGGCATCAAGGGCGTCGGCGAGGCGGGGACGATCGGCGCGACACCGGCGATCGCCAACGCGGTCATCGACGCGCTCGCGCCGCTCGGCGTCACGCACCTGGATCTGCCGATGACGCCGGAGCGCGTCTGGCAGGCGATGAAGACAACGGCCGCGACGACGGTCTAGGGACAGGAGCGACCAACATGTATCCGGCCAACTTCGACTACAAGCGTCCGTCGACCGTCGACGAAGCGATCGCGCTGCTGGCCCAGCACGGCGATGCCGCGAAAGTGCTCGCGGGCGGGCACAGCCTGATTCCGGCGATGAAGCTGCGGCTCGCGCAGCCGAGCGTCGTCGTCGACATCGGGCGCATCGAGGGGCTCAGCTACGTCCGCGACGCGCGCGGCGCGATCGCGATCGGCGCGATGGCGACGCACCGCGAGATCGAAACGTCGGCGCTGCTCCGCGATCGCAGCCCGCTGCTGGCAGAGACCGCGGGCCACATCGGCGATCTGCAGGTGCGCAACAAGGGGACGATCGGCGGCAGCCTCGCGCACGCCGATCCCGCGGCGGACTATCCGGCGGCCATCCTCGCGCTCGACGCCGAGATCGATCTCGCCGGGCCGCGCGGCCGCCGCACCGTCAAGGCGTCGGCGTTCTTCGTCGATCTGCTGCAGACCGCGCTCGAGCCGAACGAGATCATCGTCGAGGTTCGCGTGCCCGCCACGGCGAAGAGCGTCGCGTACGAGAAGACGGAGCAGAAGGCGAGCGGCTTCGCGCTTGCGGGCGCGGCGGTCGTCGTCGGCCAGGAGGGCATCCGCGTCGGGATCACCGGCGTGGCGGCCAAGGCGTATCGCGCGTCGGAGGTCGAGCGGCTGCTGGCGGGGCAGCGGGCGCCCACGCCGCAGGCGATTGCGCTCGCCGCGTCGCAC